>NZ_CP104004.1 GCF_025231485.1 Salinirubellus salinus
ATCGTATTCGGCTGCGATGCGGTGAACGCGAGCGAAGCGCCTGATACCGATACCCGTACGAGAAATACTGGACGCAGTAGAATGCAATCTGTGTCCAGTCCAACTCGTTGAACACCTCATAGCAGAGCCCCCGCTCATACGAAGTCGTGCCCTTCACCAGCGGAATCACGTCAATGCCTGCTTCACGGAACTGCGGAGCGAACTCTTTCAAATCCGCCACATAGACCCGAATCGTCTCAAGCCGTTTCGAGCGATGGTCTGTGTTGTACACGGGCCGGTCAAAGGGGACAACTGCATCCGCATCGACCCGTTCTGCAAGTCTTAGTTCCCGCTCAGGGAACCACTCTCACACCTCTCATCGTCCATCGTGGACGTCAAGATAACACGGGCGTCCACCTCAGCAAGGTCTACACCCCGCTGCTCCAGTAAGCGAGCATGGCGCAGGTTGAGCATGACCGACTCAATCTCGTCCACCTCAGAGGCGATTCTCAGTTGCTCACGCTTCGCCTCAATTCGAGGTATCGCTCCGGTGAAACAGCTACTCTGCATCGCCCACCCCTCTTATTCCGGATAGACCTCCTCGCCTCATATCGCGTTACAGCACGACCGACGTTGCCGGGGGGTATATAACGGGGTTGACACCACTCGGTTTATTGTGTTATAAACACATGTAGATAATGTTTTGAGTAGCAACCACAATAGTGGTTGTAACTGTGCCAGACACTTACGACCTTGATGAGTCGCTTCAGACCATCATGGATTGGGGAAAATACGAGGCAGCTGCCTATCGAGTCCTCGTCCGGTATGGGCCTTTAGAAGCATCTGACGTGGTCGTCCGCGCGGATATTCCACAGGGCCGGGTCTACGATATTCTGAACAGCCTATACAATCAGGACGCCGTGGTCAAACGGGGAATTCAGCCTACCGAATACGACGCTCAGAGTCCGCGCAAACTAATCGAACCGAACAAGCAGAAATTTGAGAACATGGCAGTTGAGGCGATTGAAGCACTGGAGCCTGCCTACTCTATGAATCTCGAGACTGAGTCGCATCCAGCGTGGGTCACGACCGGCATTGGAGATACTTCAACGAAGGCCCGAGAACTGTTCGATGAGGCTGATGAGCGAATTTGGATACTGGAGCGTTCTTTCTGGCTATCTTCGCCTGATACTGAGTTGCTACAGAGGAAGGCTGAAGCGGGAGTTGATGTGCGAATCGTTGGTTGGAGCGGAAGGCAGGGACTCCGTGAGATGCCTCGTGAGGTTCCGGGTGCAGAGTTCCGAGAGGCTAGCGAGGTGGAAACGTCGTTCTACGTTAGTGACGACGGCACCGTTCTAATCAATCTGAATCAGGGTGAAACAGGGCTGCTGTTCCACGATGTGGCCACAGCAACTATTTTCACTCAGCACTTTGAGTCGATATACAGGACGGCAGAGGAGGTAGAACTATAATGCACAGAAAACTGCTCCCGATGGCACTCCTCCACGCCTGCGGTGGGGATCAGATCGAGGGCAGAACCCGGCTCCAGAAACTCGTCTTCCTAATGGAGCAGGAATTGGATGAAGAAGCCAAGACCGCGCTAAATCTACCAGACTACAATTTCATCCCATACGACTACGGCCCGTTCTCGAAAGCTCTCTACGACGACTTGGACTCATTAGAGGAAGACGGCCTGATTCGCGTTGAAGAAGAAGATATGGCGGACGGGAAAGTCAAGTATACCTACCAACTGACGGACGATGGTAAGTCGTGGGTCGATCAGCGACTACCACAGGATGCCCCAAACTCGGTTCGCGAACGAGCTGAGGCACTAAAATCCGAATTCAATGGTGTTCTGCTTTCTGATCTCATAGACACCGTTTACGCCGAATACCCCAAGTACGCAGAGAATAGCGTGTGGTAGCGAGAATCTGTATAGCTCTGCTTAAGTGGTGGGGTTTGTGAAAAGAACAACACCGAAGTGAGGTCGGTTATGATACAGTGTCGCTATTTTAGAACGGGGCTCGGATTCTCTGGCAGCATTATTAGGGCTACTTAGTCCAAGATATTACTGACGAGGGATCGAGGAGTGTCTCCACGGATACGCCGATGTAGAGCAACAGCCTGCCGCTCGGTCAGTGAGGCAATCAAATCTGCGACGAAACGGGCACGCGGCACGTCACGATCTCTATACCCCTTGAGCCTCTCTCTATATGGCGATGGTATCGCACTTTGCGGCTGTACCTCCGGTGCAGATTGAGAATAAAATTCCTCGAATAGCTCCCTGACGACACGCTTCTGCCCCAACTGTTGTTGCATTAGACCGCTGTTGGTGATGACGTAGAACTTCGTCAGGTGTTTCAGAATTTCTATCTGCTGCTGAACGACTTCCAGCGCCTTCATGTCATATAGTCCGCTGTCAAGTGGCTCTAGCTCGACGTATGGTGTTCCATCAGTATCCTTCCCTTCCAAATATCAGATACCAGCATTGACACAAACTTGTTCAGCGCAATGCGGTCTTCATCCGAACCTGCGAACCGGGTATACAGGCTGGAGTCGAAGTTTTTAGACTCTGTTAGCCCACGGAAGAACTCCTCAACGCCGATTTCTAGTTCGCCAACTTCATACTCGAACGAGTCTGCGTCCACGAGGAAATCCATGAATTGGTTTATTTCTTCCCGTGAAGCTGTCTGGTACTCATCCTCGGTAGTGACTTCTAAGAATATTCGATTAAGCGGAATCAGTCCTGCTCGGTAGAAGTCAGCAGTATCATGGAGTGCATAGGTGAGATCGTCCGCGAAGTCCATAATTTGTGCCTCTAGTGTCTTCTCTCCATCTCGTTCTGGTGGCAACGGTTCTCGAGCGAATTTGAAGGCGTCCTCATCATCCGGGTAATAGCCCCATTTTGAGTCGTTTGCCTTCCTACTCCACGGATATTTCAACGTAGCATTCAGAGTCGCTCGGGTCAGCTCCAGTCCCCTCGGTGACTTGTGATTCGCGAGTCTGGTGATTATCCTGAATGATTGTGCGTTCCCCTCAAACCCGATTGTCCGTCCACATGACTCCGTTTTCTTAGTGACCAAGTCGTCTAATAGAGTCTCAATGGCGTGACCGAACGGGGGATGTCCAATGTCATGAGCATGTGCGGCTGCTTGTACGACGAAGGGGTCTAGACAATGGTATAGGGAATCTTCTCGCTCAGTCGGTTGGCCACAGACTCCGGGATCGACGTTATTCCGTATCATCAAGACCCGAGAAAGTGCATCACCAACCTGTGCTACCTTCAGCGAGTGGGTGAGGCGGTCGTGGTAGAGAGCCGATTCGTCGGCCCGTGCGACCTGTGTAACGTTCTTTAAACGCCGGAATTCACGCGCATATCTCAGCCGGTCACGATCCTGCCTACTGTGAGAGCGAAACCGCGGCTCTTCCTCAGTCGTTTGCCTATTGTGGCGCTCTGTCCTCTCTTTGTGAGAAAGTAGATTAGACATCGAGTGTGGCCTGCGAGCGATTCACTCAGCCTGTGGGCCAGTAAGAATTCGATAGCTGAAATCGGCTGAAGAACCCAACTCATGTTCTTCATCAATCTCGTTCACGATTTCTCGGGCCTGCTCTCGGGTCACCCCAAGCTCATCTGCCATCTCAGGAATCCGTATACCCCCTGAGCGCTGTAATAACTCGCGGGCCTCGTGTAGCGTTTCGGGTGATATGCTGGTCATTTCTCCTTACAGACTCCGTTGGAACGACGAATAGTTAATACTTTACTACGGTTTGAGATACGCCGGTATTGTGGGTTCTTAACTCGTAAATTTTCACTTTGGACTCAGAAACGCCGCATGTATGGGTTTTATTGAATCAAAAATCTCCGTCCGATAGATGTGATTTGCCTAACGAGCAGATGTCTTACCGACTTCTGAGACGCTACTCTACAGGGTTCCAGACTGCTTTTAAATCCTCTCATATCTATGCCGATTAGAATCTCAGGGATACAGCGAGGACGTCTACTCGGCGTCCCAACCCACACTCGCAGCACTTCTCACCGTTATGTACCTGTCTGAGAGACCACCTGATGAGGTCACACAGAATGCACAACTTGTCCTCATTCCAGAGAGACCTGCTCATAACCGTGGCGGGTATGGGCCCGATTAGCGGTACCGAGATCAAAGATCACATCGAGGAACGATGGGGTGAAGAAGTCAACCACAGCCGCCTCTACCCGAATCTCGAAGATTTAGCGATGATGAACCTCATCCGCATCAATAAGAACACTGGTGGGCGGCACAATCACTACAGCGTCATGCCGATGGGGGAGCGGAATATCACCTCATACCGCGAGTGGGAGTCAAATCATTTAGACGAAGAGGAGGATGCAGAGCGCGAAGAAAATGACGAAATAGAGTAGAGGGGGACAAGAGCCTTCTATCGACGACTTACAGTGGAAATGTGGGGGGTGTTCGGGAATGTTGTTGTCGAGAAAGGTACGTGGCGCGCCAAGGAGCGCCGCTTCTGACGACACGACCGACTCAACCACAGCCTTGACGAGAGAATCATACCTCCCAAGCAATCTGAGGGGGACTATATCCTCCTGAACACCTACTTCACGCTGCGAGTAACGTGTGGTCGCTCTCGGCGTTCTCCACTTACATTCGCAACGAACCTCATCAGGGCTCTGCTTGGACAGCGCACAGGATACATTCAACCGAGGTAGTCTGATCAAGATCCCTGTTTGGTCCGTTCACACAGAGGTATGCGCCACTAATCAGAACAGACTATTTTCCAACCTCGAAGCCTCCAAAGGATACTTGCAATAGGGGATTGACAAGAATACGTGGACTGTAAGAATATCTCTGTAGACCAGACTAAGCGGGAGCCTGAGTACACCCGAAGTAATGCAATCCCAAAACAAGATTCGGAATACCGATATCTGTTAACTCGCCACTGGGATGATACACGCCCTACCGTCTGTTATATCGGACTGAACCCTAGCACGGCAACGGCAAGTGACAGTGACCCTACGATGACTAAACTGGCAACCGCTGCTAACATGATGGGGTTCGGGGGCATGCTGCTGGTGAATCTGTTCCCTGTCCGCAGTCCAAATCCATCAGATATTGATCGGCATGACTCCCCGAAAGGAAGCGATGCGGACAGTTATATTGAAGACGCAGTCGACAGCGCAGAAGCCGTGTTTGCCGTTTGGGGCGGCAAAGGAAAACAATATACCGACCGGATCGCAGAGGTGATCGATATTATCGATAAGCCAGTATGCGTCTTGGATTATAATAAGGATGGAAGCCCGCTCCATGGGGGCGCTCGTGGAGAGTTCTACAATCGGCTATCACCACAACCGTACTCTCTGTAGTGGATTCCAGTCGCTTTGTAGACTCCAGTAATCAAGTCAAAATCATAGCCCCAGTCGTGCTGTGAGGAGCTGACCGTTTGCTCTGTGTTGATATACACTGACACATCTTTAGCGATATTACCAACTCTAAGTAGGTCTGCCTCTAGTCCTTCGAGTCGTCCCGCTCTACGTACACCGGTGTGACACAGATGATGCCATCCTCTCCTTCGAGCAAGAGCCGCGGGACGGTCTTGTGGAGGGTGTAGTCGTCGGTGTTGTAATGCCCGCCACCACTCAGCACTCGCAGGGCAACTTCGACGTATTCGGCGTGCCAGACAGCCCACACCTTCATACCGTCCAAGTCCATCGGCCGGTCGCTCACGACGAAATCGAACTCCTCACGGAAATCCTCACCAAACTGCTCATTCCATACGGTGTAGGTATCCGGAATCGTGATTTCACCCTGTTTGCGCTCTTCGATATACTCGTCCACGCCCCCGACAACCCATCCGATCCGCCCCGGAGTCAGTGTGAACCCAGCTGCCCCGCCCCATGAGGGGAGAAAGACTAAAGCGCCACTCGTCTTCGGCCGCCGTCGGAATGTTGCGTTCTCGAAATTCGGTGCGAGGTCGACCATCCGGCTCAGGTCGAACCCTCCTTCTGCCGTAATTCCTGTTGCTCGCGGGTCAAAATGGTCGGCAGTCATCGGAATACCTCGTGGTGATCCGGGGTGTCGTGATGTGTCGCCTGTCGAAACACACCGACTGTACTCGTGCAAGGATGCGACCCTGTTCCGCTCTCTCCGTTTGGTTGCGTCCTCATATGAACTGTTCACAGACATCCCGCATAAGCGCTTGGGGCTTCAACCGGCTAATGTGGATTAACAACGTCTCTATGCCTCGAAACCCCTACTTCCGATACTTCCAGTTCGTTCCATACTTCCGATTCTTGTGCTGGCTTGGCTGTTGTCGTCTTGCGCCCTTAGAACGTGCAATAAAGGCTTGTGGCGTCATGGTAGCCCCATGACACTCCCGTAAGAGTACAGAGGAATAACACTTCTCGCTCCCCACTGTCGGTGGCCAGAAGCCCCGTGCCACCGGAATCCGATCTGATACTGACTCCCGCCAGATTACTGTTTCCGGATAGGCGATGAACTCACCCACCCACTCCTCTCGACGCTGACAGACACCCGGAACCCGGCCCCATTCTCACCCCTCTGTTGAAATCGGGCCGGGGTGTAGGGTCTACTATTGACGTTATTTTCGGGGAAGTGTGTGATATGTCTGCTCACAAGTGTCCTCGGGTATCTTGTCAAAGATGTCCGTGGAAACAGAAGTAGCCACAAACCCTTATCAGGGAAGTGACTATAGTTCCGAGTATGGGAGAAATCACGCACAACACACACAAAATCGACGAAGAGAGTCAGCGACTCGCCGGAGAACTGTATCGGGAAGGGTCGCTGACGACGAGCGACGTGCGCGAACTGCTCGCGTGTAAGAACGGCAAAGCCAACGGGAAGATAGACCAGCTAGTCCGACCGGGGTTCGCAGAGGCGCCCACTCCGGAGAAGAAGCCCGGAGAGCCATGGCCGCCGAAGGAAATCGAACTGACCGAGCGGGGGCGTCGGTGGGTGGAGAAGCACCGTCTGCACGAGGAGACGCCCGGTAGCGTCGAAGATCGCATGGACGCTATCGAGAGCCGTCTCAATCGAGTTGAGGAACGCCAGCGACAGATTATCCGGATACTTCGGGGTGGCGAGTCGGCTGCCTACCCGACCGTCCCGCAGGCGGTCGCTGGCGTGTACGGTATTAATCGGTTCCTTAGCGACAGTGTTGACGAGTTCGACGGGGAACTCCCCGACAATATCGAGCGGCGGATGAAAGACTTAGAAGAAGATTTAGACGGGTTATAAATGAGTTATAAAAGACTACGCAACATATCTGGCTTCGACAGACGTTTTGCATATTCTGGGTATTTATCTGAGTCAACTTCCGGATACTCAGCATCTCTAGTCCAGTCGACACTCTCACGATACCGTCGATCCAACTCAACAATACCCTCGACGAGCGAACCCTCTGGCAGTCCCCCGCAAGCAAAGGTAAACAACTCTGCACGAACTCGTGGATACACATACGTACTCTCGTCGGAAGTTGTGTAAACCTCTTTTCGATACTCTCGATAAACCGCTTCAAAGCCGTCTCTGACGCCCTCTGGACGCTCGTCCGTCCATATCGAGTCGAGTGGCTCGTAGTCGGGTTCCTCAGCGTCGTCAGCGGTGTCGTCGGGCCGCTCATCGCCCATCTCGCCACCGTCGTCGGTGGGCGATGAACTCCCGTCAGCGACCGTCTCGTTACTTTCGCTCTTCTGGTCAGACTGCTTTTCCGTTGCTACCGATTCAGGGAGTTCATCGAACATACGACGGGCGTCGGCTGCCAGTCGCTCCCCCTTCGTCGCATGTTGCTCAAGTGCGTCAATCGCGTCCATACAGCGATAGAACTCGTTGTCTAACTCAGCCCGCGACTCTGCTTCCCCGAGTATATCCAATACGGTCTGCGCATACCTCACAAAGGCAGCGTCAGTCGCGGTCTGCCCATCTCCACGGAGAATTTTCACCCCCGAATCCGGGTAGTCAACGCCAGTACCGGAGAGGTTCTTCGCCGGAACCAGTTGGGACAGTACCCTTTCAGTCCACGACTGACGCTTGTGGTCGCTATTAAGTTGGTTCTTCAACGTCGTCCGGATACGATCTCTATCATTCGCAGACCACAACTCCCTACGAAGTCCCGCACGGAACAGGGGGAGAGCTGCGTCGATCCGAGAGTAGTATTCCGTAGCCGCTTGGATAGCGTCGGACATGTCTAAGCACATCTCGACTCCCCTGTCAGCAGCTTCGCAAACATCCTCAGCCTGCGATTTCGATAATCTCTCGTTGGGATACTGCGGGGTAGAGACTTCCGCCAACTCAGCTGGCGTGTACCAGTCCGGGTACTCATTGGCGTCAGTAGATTTACTACCAGTCGACGTACTGACTGATGTAACCACGCCGCCCCCACCGTCAGGGGTGGCTTCTTCCGCGATCTCACCGTCACCAGAGCTGTCTTTCTTTTTTCTCAGAGAATCAGGGGTGGCCCCTTCTTTCCGAAGTGCCCGTATCTCAGCAAGAATCTCCGCGTTCGTCGCCGCCGCGAGTTCTGAATCTCGGGTACGCACATACCCGAGCATGAGAGATTCGACAGTTCGGCCCAACTCGCCGCGCAGCTTCCCGTTCTCTTCCCGCACTGCGTCGCGGAAGCGGTCGCACACGTCAGCGTCCACTTTGACGCTAAAGGTCGTAGTGTCGGTCATTACTGTATATCACGTTATACAACTCCAAGTAATATAAGTGGCGTGCGTAATACTACCATCAGTAAGATAATCAGATAACAAACCAAATAACTCAAATCAGAAATGTAAACTACGACAAAATAACAATAAATAAACAAAATTATTAAATTGGTTAGTCCCTAACAGGGCCGTAGGCCACACGGTGTGTGGCAAGCGTCGGTGTTTACCCGACGCGCCGCACCCACACCGCCGCTCGCCACCGCTCGCGCCGGTTTCGGGTAACCGCGCGTCGGCTGTTGACACCGCGCTTCTACCGCTCTACCGACCGCGTGAGAGGGGCACCCCTCTCTGCGTGAAAAAAGAGACATCAGCACTCTCGTCAGTGTCGACGGTGAGTGCGTGAGAAGCGCCGCGTCACTGCCGTACACCCTCTCCACCTATTTACACCTCTCCCGCGGGGTTACTGTATCCACCGCGTAGTTGTCGACGTGTCCGGGGGACGACACCGGTACGACGACATACCGCGGGTATCGGTGTCTCTCTCCGGAAGCGTCTGTCGATGACCACAGAGAGATCGTGTGTCAAGATGGCCGCTATACATGTGCGGGACGCAAGTTATATTCCGGTTTGACGGCCAGCCGTCTCATGGGCAGTCGGTGGGGCCGTTTCCTGCTAGCCCGTTGACGCTGACAACGACTGGTTCGTACGCACACGTCGAGGTAGGAATGGGATGGGCGATGAACGGCTGCTGGCCACCGGGAATGAGGCAGCGTCAGCGCAGAAAAGCTCAGCGTGGAGTCGGCCGTATGCGTGCTTAACGCGCTGGCGGGGCAGATGTCGCGCTCGGAGTCAGTTCGGGGGTGGGGGCTTGCCGTGTGTGTTACAGAAGTTCCCGTCTGTCTCGCACTCCTCACGCGCTCACAAGCACGATAGTTGTTGTTTTCTGTCATAGAGGGGTAAGAATTTCAGACAGATGGATAGTCGAGTTGGAGAACAACTCGCTCACATTCTCCGGCTTGCCCCCTGATTTCGGGTCGAACTGCTGCGAGAGCCCGAAGGTACTAGACGGATTGGCAGCAGAACTCGACTATGGTCAGAGTAGACGATTCGGGGGAGGTCACGAAGTGCTGGCTCGAGCCTGAGGAACTCTCCCTACTCGAGGAGGCAGCAGCCCGTGCTGACTGGCAGCGAGAGATCGCGATGATGCTCATGGGACGGTGTGGCCTCCGAGCGGACGAGGTGAACTACCCCGGCGATGCCGAACTCCGGAGGTCGGGGAAAGGCGACTGCTGGTTCGTCGAAGTCCGCGGGAAGAACACGCAGGGCGGAGACCCCAAACTCCGCGACGTATGGATGTCCGATGACGTGCAGGCGGTTATCCGACGGTTCTCCCGTGAACGCGACCGCGAGACGGGTGAGGCGTGGGTACAGGCGTCTAATTCAAGTGTCCGCCGATGGGTGAAGGAATCCGCAAAGGAGGTCGCACAGGATGCCTCGCAGCCAGACCGCTGGCGACACGTGTCCAGCCACGACCTGCGACGGTCGTGGGCGACGTACCATCTTGTAGAACGGCAGGTGGATGTTCGGACGATGATGTCTATTGGGGGATGGAGCGATTACTCGGCTATTGAGCCTTACCTCGCGGAGCCGACTGAAAGACACATAGGAGCCACAATGCGTGGGTAAGGGTTTCCGCCTGCTGATAGATTAGACCAGTCGTGCTGAACACCCTCTCTATTCAATAGCGGTCTCGCCACATACTCATCATCTGCCAGTAGTGGCGTGCGAGATACAGAGGGTGTATTCAGCAGTTCGGCGCTGTCTTATTGCTACCCCCGAACGCTTAATGTTACTATGTCGGTGAGCGGAACGGTTTATTTGTCGAGTCTCCGTGTTGTAGATATGAGCAGCGGAGATGACGCTGAGTTCAGCGATGAGGAGATACGCGGCTACATGAATGATGTCGTCATTCTCATGTCTGGGTTCCTGCTGGTCATCGCTGTCGCTATCCTGTCGGTTGAACTTCTGCTTGGCCCACTCATCGCAGGTGTGATACCTGCGTTCTCGGGGAGTATCATCGACTGCACGTGGACTGGGACTGAATCCGTCTGTACCGGTGGGGTTGGGCCGCAAGCCGCTCTTGCCGTCGCTGTCGGGCTTCCCTTGACCATCATTTGGCTGAACACGTATCAGAACCGAATTCGCCCACTACTTGCTCGGCGAGGCATCGTACCGTAAGCAAAGCACCGAGGACGACCATCGGTTTCACAGACTCCACGCTCGCTCAGACGGGTGCCCGCGACCGACTCGCGCCCTGTATCTTGCACGCACTCTCTGTCAATTTCTGAGGATTTCAACAGAGCCTGACGCACTGTGCGTGTTCGCTGGCGCGATTCAACTGGTTTCCGTGAGACATCGCCTCCGAGAATCCTACGCAACAATTGACCTCCAAATTGAGTACACTGTGTTGCGTAGGAACAACAGCCCCCGTGACCTGAGTCAAGCGCTCGATCGGGGGGAACTCGGGGGACGGTATGGCTCGGGGACGACCACATCGGGTCCGTGTTCGTCCTCGATGATAGCGACGACAGTCGAACCGCCGTTGCGGACTCGCGGTGGGCCCCACTCGATTTGCACTGTGTCGCCGACGGCAATGTCGTTCTCAACCGTCCACAGGTATGGTACTTCGAGGACGTACTTCGCTCGCCCCCGATATTCCGTATAGGGTTCGCCGTCGGTTTCGAGTTCGCCGTGGTGGATGGTCGTGATGGTCCCGTCGGCGTCGATGAAGATGATATCGATGGGGAAGGTCATATCTCGCATGACGTAGGCACGCTCTTTCTCCTGTTTGTGGCGGAAGAACATCCCGTGGCCGGGGTCGAGCGACTCGGTTTCTGAGAGCCCGATGGCCAGTTCGCGCCACGTCGCGGCGACGGGGCCCTCGACAAATTCGAGGTAGCCACCATTTTCGTCGTAGATGGTCGCTGTCGCGTAGTTCGGCGACGTCAGATCAGAGTACATCGTGAATCCGACCCAGCCGACCATCGGCGCGAAGACGATGATGAGGACGGCGAGAACTCGGCGGTCTGTGAGGCGGTCGATGATTCGGCGGGCGGGCGTGTCTTCAGGGAATACCGGGAGATCGGTCGGGTCGATGACCTCCTCATCCACCGCCGTGTGCCCCGGTCGGTGCTGGTCTTCGTGATCGTGATTGTCGGTGTCTGTGCGGTCTGGAGTGTTTGAATTTGAGTCTGTAGTCATGGAGGTGAGACGGTCAGAGGAGAATCCATGCGAGCGTGCTGAACACGTTGCCGCCGATACTCGCCCCGACGAGCGTGAGGCCGATGACGATACCCCGCCGCCCTCGGGCATTGGCGAGCGAGTCGCGGCTGCCGAACGCCCACCAGGTCATCCCGATGATGAAGACGGCGAGGCCAGTGCTTCAAGTGCGAGACTGAGGGCAGTTGCGAGTTGTGAGATCGAGCTTGCGTGTGAACCCGTGACCGCGCCGTATGGCCAGCCGGCGGGGAGGAATCGAGACCCCAAGATAAACACGAGGACGTCGTAGAGGAGGTCGAGGCCTGTGATGGCGACGAACCCGCTTGCGCCGCCGACAGCCATCCCCCGGTAGCGGTCCATCGAGCGGGCGTTCTTTGAGCCGTAGAACCATCCGATCACGCCGACTACGAGTGCGATGAGCATCCCGTAGCGCCCGAGTACCTCTGCGATCTGGTAGATCCGGAGGAAGGGCTCGACGAAGCCGCCGACGCTACTCATGCTTTCTTCCCTCCGCCGCGTTTGGTCGTGCGGCGGCGCATTCGCACGTACCAGAACGCGAAGATACCGAGGGCAAGCCACTCGACGAAGATGAGGGTGTTATTGATCGCCCCGGAGATGTACTCGCCGACGGTGCCGGCGGCTACGAAGGCAACGTCTCCCGGTGGAAGGAGATAGAGGATGCTGTCACCCTTGTAGTATGGGTTGTCCGGGCCGGTGTCCCATACATCGCCGTCGTACCTGGCTCGGAGGGTCATCCCGTCCCACGTAACTGAGGCACGCCCCTCAGAGTCGGTGGTGACGGTCCAGTTCGTTCCGTCTGCTTGGGTGACGGTGATGGTCTTGTTGTCGAGGAAGTTGCTGTTCGTATCGGTCAAGATGAGTGTGCCCTCGTGCCCTTCGCCGGTGGGTGAGCGATCTATCTCCATCAGCCGAAGGACGGTTGGAGAGTAGGGTTTAGTGGAGACGTTGAGTTGGTCGTCGAGACTGCCTCCGAAGGGGTTGTCGGCAGTCGCCGTGGCCGTCTCGCCAGTTTCGAGGTCGTTGGAATTGAGGGTCACGACGTACTGCGTGTAGAGTTCGGTTGGTGCGTCGTTGTCCGTGTCGCTGACACCGGCAGGGAGCGGTGCTCCACCGGGTCGAGCTGCGACTTGCGTATCGACCGTTCGGAGGTAGCCCCAGCGTTGGGTTTCGACGGAGTCCTGTTGACGTGGGAACTCCATCGTGACGTTGGCGACGCTCGTTTGATAGTGGTAGATGGCTGGCCAGCGGTCGCCTTGTGTGTGGGTTACGTCGTGTATGTTCGACCCGCTTGCCGTCCGGACTTCGACCGCGTCGTTCCGCGAGACGCCGTAGAAGCGCCACGGCGAGTCGATATTGACGACTTTCCCGTTGACGTCAACCTGAATCTGTCTCCACGGGTCGTGGGGAAGGTCCTGGTCGCCCGTCCACGTGATGAGCAGTCGGTCGTCGCCTTCACCGTCAATGTGAACGACGCTGATGTTGAGATTGGGCGAATCGAAGTCGGTGATCGTCACGGGGACGCTGTATTGTGTCGTGTGAGTGTACGTGCTCGTACTGGATTTCGACCATTCGTTGCACCGCGAACTCGTGATGCCCCAGCGACTTTCGACCTCGCTGGTCACCCGGAGCGTGGCGGTGAGGGTGTATTCCCCTCGGGGGTATTCGAGGGGCATACTCGACGGGTCTTCGATAGCAATCCAGGTTGTGTCACCGAATTTCGCCCAGTCGGATTCACCGCTGAATCCGGGGCGGTCGAGCTGGACAGAGGTGACTTCCGCACTAGAGTTGATGAGTTCGTACTCGGCCCACTTCGTCCGGTCGTAGTAGTGCCAGTGGGTACTCTTGTGCGTGTGCGTAGAGTTATCGTGGGTGTGCGTTCGGCGGTGGATGTGCTTTATCTTACACTGGTCATCGTAGCTGTAGTCTGGCGGTGCGATGGCTCGGTGGTCGAACGGGACGTAGGCTCCCCGCGTGGGGGTTCCGCCCACGACGTAACTATCGCGATACCAGACGCCACCGAAGACGTAGTTGATGCCGACCCACGCATCGCGGACGGTGTCGAAGTTCGACTGCCCCCACTGTCGGGACATACTCGCGCCATCGCTGGTCGGATAGAGTTCTCGACCATTCACCGTCGGGATGGCGACGCGGTCGGAGTCTTGGGCGTACCGCGAATACTGGCCGGCGGCGTGGAGGTTTCGGTCTATCGTGTTCGAGTAGTACGCAGTGTGGATGAGCGCTTCCTCTGGGTTTGCCACGTAGAGTTCCTCCGCATTACGGTCCCACCTGACCTCGGCATTATAGACGGGTTGCCATTCACCGTATTGGCTGGTGACGCGGACGAACCACTTTCCGTCGGTGCTCGTCGGGCCGTCATAGGTGTTGTTGCCGTGGACGAGGAGGAACTGCGTCTCCTGGTAGGAGGTGATATCGGCATAGCGCGTCCACCGATCTTGATACGGAACGGCTTGAAAATCGCTGAGGTCTCTGATGTAGACGTCTTGCGTCGCGACGTATCGGAGTGTCTGTGAGGGTGATTGCGATTTGGCTTGGAGCTCGACCGGCCCATATGGATAGTCGTTCTCGAAGTAGCCGTTGTAGGAGATGTCACTCGGGTCGACGTCGTCGTCATTGTTCGCGAGGATACGGTAGGTATCGTCGTAGGACTTCTCGACACCGGGGTCTGGGGACGGGATTGCGGTGATAGCCCCCAGGCCAGCGGCGACGACGCTGACGGACGCGAGCAGGAGCGATCCCACGAGCGCTATCGTAATGCACGCGTGGATGTGCTGTGCGTACCGCCCGTCGGTGCGCTTGGGCCGGGGGAGACTGAGACATCGCTCGGAGAGTCCGGTTCGGAATGCGCGACCAGCCGACGTGACACGCCCTCCCAGCGTGGTGTCGTCCTGGTGCGCTCCGGTCCCAGTCCCGGTCTCGGTCTTTGACTCGTCCTCGGTCTCGGGGTCGACCCGTTGACTGTCAGTATCGGCCCCTTCCGGGGGAAGTCAGCCTGAGAGGACATGGTCAAGCAGGCGGATGAAGACGGGGAAGGCGAAGCCGATAATCGAGATGACGATGCCTGTAGTCGCCATCATGAATCCGCGCCGTCGGTTGTTCAGAGAGGGGCTGATGAAGTACGCGATGATGCCGACAATCATCGTGATGAGGCCACTCCATTTGAGGAGGGTTCCGACCCAGCCGGGGACCCTGATTGCATCTTTCAAATCGGCAACGAGCGTGCTGAGGTCCGTGCCGGATTGTAAGGGAAGGATCGAAGCTCGCTGTGCATCCGGGGTCGAAAGGAGTGCGTCCGAGTAGAGTACTTGTGCACGCGTGAGCGTCTGTATGAGGTTGAGGTTATTGCCGAGTCGAAACCCGGATCCAAAGCCGAATCCGGGAGGTTGGAGCGGGCTGCAAGCTGCTCGAAGCGACGGGGCGACCGAGGAGGCCACGTCGATGGCTGTGCTGGGTAGTGAGAGAGGCCCGGCGAGGATGAGCCACCGGCTGGCGACATCGATGGCCTCTGGCTGTAGTGCTATCATGGGGAGGGTGTTCTCTCCACGCACCGTCTGGTGTAGCGACGGTGGTGTTTGGTACAGCACGGGAGGCCATCTGCGGCTAAATACCCTCCTCGGTCACATCGGATGTGGTGCTACAGGGACCACATTGAATGTAGAAATGTGGGCGTGAAAACATCTTAGGGTCGGCTGGCTTACGGATGCCGATGGAAAATCCCGGTCATAACCAGTCGGTCGCTCACAATTCGAGCGACTGCCCGCCCACCCGAAATGGGCGCGAGTCTGCGGAGCGTCTCGAGACGCCCGGTGGGACTCGCGACGCTCCGGCGAGCGCCATCCGGGACTCTGTCCACAATCCAAACAACGGGAACACCCTCCTATGCCTGAAATCCAAGTTGATTGGCACTCTCAACAGGAGGCCGACCGCCTACGCGATCTCCGTGACCGACACGGGATGGTGTGGCGCGGCGTCCTACTCGAGGGGCTAAACACGCAGAAAGTGTAGATTTGCTTAAGGCGCTCACAGAGCTCCACCCAGCACTCGCGACAACGCTCCCCAACCCGACCGGGGACGGCGCGGCCCCGAGCCGGTCGGAGCTGACCGAGGAGTTGCGAGAGCAGATTCGTGAGCAACAGCGCATCCGAGCGACGGCAGAGATCCCACTCTCTGCGTTCGATGATGAAACGGACGCCAACACGCAACGACAGCGTGAGGGCAACATCGAGAGCGACCCTACTCCCGAAGTAGCGGGCGTGGAGGCACAGCCGTCGCGTGTTGATACCGACCGAACGCGGGCGTACAAGCAGTGGGACGTACAGGAAGCCCGTGCCCTCGAAGACGGCGAGGTACTCCATCTCGATGCACACGCGGACGTGGGGGATGTGCTTCGCCACGAAGGGCAAGAGGCCGACCACCCTGATGACGAACTCGAGGAGTGGGAAGTCTATGACGACCATCTGTACGATTATAGCGGGGACTACTGATGGCGGGGAGTACCCGGATCAGAATCACGTCCCAGGAGGAGTACGAATGGCTCGACTCCGTTCGTGTAAAGTACGGACTCACCTGGCGTGGGATGCTGTTGAAGGCCGAGCAGCGGTTGCTCGCCGCCGAACGTCACTGGCCGGAAGAGTTCCAGACACCAGAGCACCTCCGCGCGGGCGGCGTCGCCGGCGTTGCGAGTGACACCGGTGGTGACAGGGACGCGTCGGCAGAGACCGACGAGGTGGTTGGATGAGCAAGGACGTCCCGATGGCGTCGCATTTGCTTTCCTCGAAAGTGTTCGGTGTCTCGGCCCGGAAGCTTGCCGAGTCGTTGGGTCCGCCGCTCATCGTCCCAATCATCCTCTACGCGATTGGATTACCGCTCCTGGTCACGGCGCCGTTCGTGATTCTCGGGGCCATCGCTGGACTCGTTATCTACACACGGACGCCGGAGGGACAACGCCCGATTCGGTATGCAGCAGCGATGGTTCGCCACTTCCGAGGGCGGACAGAGTACCTCTGGAAGCCCCCCGAGGCTGGCGACCACGATATCGCTTCGCGTGAGCCCTTCGAGGGCTGGATCACGGAGCGGCCAGACCCGGCTGGGAGTGGCAGTGTGAGTGAGAACGAGGGCGGGAACGAGAGTTACCGCTCGGATACTGTGGACAGAGAATTGACGGTGAATACGGATTCGGATGCGGATGCTGGGCCCGCTTCGGAGTGCCCCGCTGTGACGACAACGCTCGGAGAGACATACAATGACTGAATACGAAGACGCCGGTTCGACGCTGGACCTCATGGACTTCAAGAATGTCCGTGACGGCGGTGTCGTAGAAACGCCAACGACGTACGCGATGCTCATGCGGGTCCAGCCCCGCGAGTGGCTCATCCTCTCGGAGGAACGCCGGGAGAGCCTCTACCTGTCGTTCATGACGTTCCTTCGCGGGCTACAGTTCCCGACGCAGATTCTCTCGGTGACGACTGCGTACGACCCTGAGCCCTACCTGGGACGTTTTGAGAACGTCGACCGCCCGCTCATCGGGACGAGCGAGGATGGGGGTGACGAAGAGGACGCGCTCGACGAGTCGCCGCTGATGGATTACGGGCGACAGTATCACGCTGAGTGGCTGCGGAACGTCGTCGACGTCGCGGAGATTCGTGACCGCGATTTCTACGTCGCGGTCTCGGTCGCGAAGGATGGAGAGGCCGACGATGGCGTCATGGCCCAACTTCGTGGGTTCCTGCCGGGTGGGAACGATGTCGAGACAGACAGCGAAACGGAAGCCGCGTGTCTCGAAGAAGTGAAAGCCCGCGCCCAGCGTGTGGCCTCGAAACTCCCGCAAACGCAGGTGAAAACAGAACTGCTCGACACGCGAGCGTCTGTCTTGGAAGTCCTCTATGAGGTCTATCACGGACAGAAGCCACCGATCTCGTTCACGCAGGGTAACTACACGCGCCCGGACGACCGCGCTCAGGAAGTTGCTGACGCGGCCTACGATGTCGAGGCGGCGGCCCAGGCGGAAGCGAACGAGGATGGCGACTTCGAGTTTGACCGTATCTCCGAGGAGTACCCCGAGATTGAGATTGAGTCGGATGCCGACCCCCTCGCGGCCGTCGGTGATGGTGGCTATGCCCACCCCGACTTCGTCGAACGGGTGGCGAGCTCGCGTATCCTTCGCTGGTACGCACGGAATATCGGGCCGGTTGGCCACGGTCCCCGCCCGGTCGTCCCGCGAGCCATCTACGCGGGAGTCAGCGTCGGCCTGCTGAGTTTCCTCCTCGGGGCCGTGGCGCTGGGGGGATTCGTGTGGTCGATGGAAGTTCCCCAACGCGGGTCGGACATCTACTGGCTGGCTCGAATGGCCTCGTTCGCGACCGGTGCGGTGAGCCTCCCTGCCTTCCTGTTGAGCCTCGTCGTTCTCTTCCCTTCGGGACGAAAGACGAAGGCGCTCTCGCTGGTCGGCCTCGGCGTGGTCGGCTATGCGATCAGCCTGTTCCTTGAGGCGTACCCCTATGAGTGGGACTCGAATGCGGCTGTGACGACGCTCACGGTCGAAGTGTACGCGGCTGGACTGGCCGCGTTACTGCTCTGTGTCGCCCTCGCAGTGCGGTCCCGGCAGAAGGTGGACCTCTCGAATCTCACCACGCTGCCTGTCGGTGGCGTCGACGGCGAGATGGACCTTGACCCTCTCACCGACGGCGGCTGTACAGAGTTAGACACTGACGAAACGAACGGCGACGCGGTTGCTGACGACCCGCTCACGGCGGCAGACGCGGACACGGACACGGACGCGGAAGTGGACACGACGGACGAGCGAAACGAGGCAGACCAATGAATCCCCTACACAGACTCCTCGGGCGAGACAGTACCGAGGATGACGAGACTGAACGGATCCCGATTGACGACCTCACGGGCGAGGAGACGCAACTCTCACTCGAGTATCTGAATCTGCTCGACCGGGACGCAACTCGGAAGAACATCGAGTGGGCGGCCTACCAGTTACAGGCTGAAGAACTCCCGTTGGTCTCAGCCATCGAATCCCTCGAAGAGCGCGGGAAACTCGACAAGAAGCTCGTCGCGCCCCGTGCGATGGAGCGCCACCCCGAGTTCCAGATTCGCAACGAGAAGGTGACGCAGATTATGACCGTCACGGGCTTTCCCCGGAAGGTCAATCTCGGCTGGCTCGTCCCGCTGACGATTGCGGACGTCGACCTCCGACTGTCGTTCCACATCACGCCGCGTAACCCCGCGAAGACTCGCCAACAACTCCAGCGACGCTACACGCAAACGACGACGTCGCTGGCGCTCAAGAGTCGCAAAGGCCGGACGGACACTCACCAAGACGAACTCGAACGCGAAGACCTCCTGCGCATCCTTCAGGACGTGGTTCGGGGGACGACGAAGGTGTACGACATCGCGATCTACATGGAGTTGATCGCGGATTCCCACGAGGAACTCGACGAGATGCGCGAGCGCGTCGACACCATCCTCGCCGAACAGGACGTCGAGACGACCGTCCTTCGCCACCAGCAAATCGAGGGTAACGGGACGATTGTCCCGCTCGCGACGGACACTATCAAGAACGTCCACCCGATTCAGTTGGAAGCGCTGGCGACGCTGTTCAACCTCGTCGAGCCGCCGATTTACGACGCGGACGGCATCATGATGGGGTTCGACGACACGAGTCGGCCGGTCATCATCGACCGCTATGCACACTCCGGGTACGGAATGGTCATCTCGGGGAAGACGGGGTCGGGGAAGTCCTACGCCCGGAAGCTCGAGATTTACCGCCGCTTGCTGGCTGACCCGACAGTCCAGTGTGTACTTTTCGACCCAGCGGGTGACGACTATCCGTTCTTCGCGGAGAAGCTGCGCGGGGAAGTCATTCGCTTCGGCGGCGCACAGAAGGTGAACCCGATGGATATCGAACCGCCGTCGGGCGACCTCGGTGCGGCCGAGGATACCTACCCACTGACGGTTCGCTCGGTCGTGGAGATGCTGAACACGCACTACGAAGACCGGGGCGGCCTCCCCGCTGCGGAAGAGGGAATGCTGATCCAGGCGGTCCACTACGCGTATCTCTCGAAGGGGATTGTCCTCGGTGAGTACGAGACGTACGCGAACGAATCGCCTATCATCGACGATCTCATCCGGGGCGTCGAGGTCATCACTCACGGTGGTTATGAGGCGGCGCTCGAGGAGGGCCTCGTCGACGAGGCCGAGTTCGAGCACTTCTGTGAGATGGGCGTGCTCTCTGAGGAGGGCGAGCCAATCACGGACGCCGGGATTTCGGTCCCGATGGCGGTGTTCACGCCCTCGGAAAAGCACCAGGAGGTCGCGAAGTCCCTGGAACCCAAATTTGAGTCGTTCAAGCCAGGCGGTATCAACTACAACTTGAACGGGACGACGAACCTCGAGTTGAACTCGCGGCTGGTCGTGATGGACATGAGTTCCTTCGCAGACACGGGCGAGATGCCGCTCATCCTCCACGCGATGTTGCAGTGGGCGTACCTCGAGGCCAAGCGGTCGCCGAATCGCTTCGACGTGACGTTCGACGAGGCCCACTATCTGTTGGGTCGGGAGTCGACGCGGGATCTCATCAACCTCTTCATCCGCCACGCCAGGCACTACGATGCCGGGCTGACGCTGATGAGTCAGACCGCACACGAGTTCCTGCGGACGGAAGAGCGCCGCGAGATTTACGAGAACTGTGACATCAAGATGCTGTTCTATGCGCAGTCGGTCTCGGACGCGACGAAGGAGTACTTCGACCTCTCGCCGGCTGAAGTGAAGTACCTACAGTCAGCCCCGCGAGGGCAGGAATCCGGGTACTCTGGCTGTCTGTTGTCGACGACGAAACACGGTCGTCGCCGGCTCGAGGTTCACTCTGGTGACTTTGAGCACTACATGATCGACAACAACCTCGACCCGTGGACGTACATCGAGGAGCGCGAGGGAACGCGCCGTCCCGAAGATGCCGGGTCGGTCGAGTCCGAGCTGGACCTGACTGATATGCCGGATATCACGAACCGCGAGTTGGATATGCAACTCACTGGTGAGTTCGCACAAGACCGGGCCGCATCGGAACCGTCGCCGGGGTCGGACTCCGTCGATGGCTCTGTATCAGATGTCCCGGCGTCTGGTGAGCGCTGATGGACCCCACGCTGCTGGCTCTGATGGTTCCGCAGCTCGCGGTGGGGTCGTTGGTGCCGCTCCAGTTGCTCGGTCCCGATTCGGTCGCAGAGGCAATCTGGGGATGGCTCATTGATACGCTCAATTCGGCAGCGTCGGAGATGTCGTCGGCGCTCACTGACGAGCTCCTCAAGGGCCTACTGAAGGTCCCGAACCCACACGGTTCGACGGCGGCGAACGGAGCGTGGACTGGGATATTCGAGATTTCACTAGTCTTGCTCCCGATCATGATCGCGTTGGCGCTCATCGCGTGGCCGTTCAGTGAGGACCGGGAGTCCGGGTTGATGGACCTCGTGGTCCGGACGGTGATGGTGCTGTTGTTCATCGGGGTTTCCCAGCCTGCCTGGGGATTCGCGATTGACGCGACGAACGCCGTCACGATGGCGATTCTGAACCTCGACCCCGACCCGGGGGTGGCGAACTATGGGTACGGAAACGGTCTCGTCGGCGCACCCACGACGTTCGCCACGTGGACGCTGAAGTTCATCGTCTCGATAGTCGCCGCGATTCTTGCGGTGCTGTCGCTCCTACTGGCGTTGTTCTTCCTGCTACTGCGCTGGTTCATGATTTGGATGGCCTACATCGGGACACCGTTTTTCGCGGTCGTCTGGTTCGTGGGCCGTGGTCCCTTCAAGTCGGTGGGGAGCGTCGGAGCGACGTTCATGCGGATGGGCGTCTTCGCGCTGTTAGCCGGCCCGATTATCGCTATCATCGTGTTGGCCTTCCAAGTCATCGAACACGGTGGTATCCTCCAGGCCACGGGCGGGAGTTCCGAGAGCGCCGGGGCGATGATTCAGAATGTCGCTGGCGAAACCGGCCTGATCTTCGCCGAACTCGCGTTGATGTTGCTCTTCCCAGTCGTGCTCATCGTGGCGATCTGGAAGCTCATCTCGTGGGCGGGCCAGCCCATCGGGGTTGGTGAGGCGGCGGCAGTCGCGACGATGGCTGTCACGGCCGCTGTCGGCGGCGCCGTCGCTGGCGCGACCGGTGGTGCGGCTGCTGGTGGGTCCGGCGGTGCGGCCTCCGGTGGCGCATCAGGCGGTGCATCGAGCGGTAGCGCCGCTGGCGGTTCGAGTGCGGCGGCCTCGGGCTCGGGAGCGAGCGCGGGGACTGCCGGGAGTGCGAACGTCGGGGCCGGCGGGTCCGGCCTCTCGAGCCGCATGACAGCGCGGGCGAAAGGCGCTGTCAGCAGCGTCAAGCAGAGCGCACACCAGCAGGCGACGAAACGTATCGGCCACTATGGAACGTCGGGGAAGTTGGATTCGGCACAGGCCTCGTTGTCTGAGGCGCAAACCGATCACAAAACCGCGTCGTCACAGGCGAGGTTCATCCAGAACGCGATGGTGAACGAGGAAATGGACATGGCCGAGGCCAAGAAACAGGGCTTCCTCGACGCCGAGCCGATGGAGAACCAGATGCCGGAGTTCAAGACCGACCCCGATACCCTCGACCGGAAGATGACGTATATGGGGACGGATGGAGCGAGTCGGTCGGTCAACCTCTCGCGGAAGTTCCGGGCGGCCAAGGCCGACCAGCAGGATGCCAGCGAGCGCATCACGACCGCCGAGAGCGACATCGCGAAGAACGCTGCACGGAACCGCCGTGTGGAGACCGGCAAGAAGGGGGTGAGAACCGGGAAGAAAGCAGGGACGATCACGGCGAAGACTGGCGCGGCCGCGATGATTGGCGGGGTTGGTGGCAACTCCTACCTCGCGTATTCCGCGGGCCGCCGGGCTGGTGGGCCGATGATCGGCTCGAATGGCTCGGAGTTCGGGAAAGCAGCGGGCGGCCAGAGCAAGCCACCCAAGCCCGACGATGGAAACGGGCCGGAGGTATAGATTCAGCACTGAGTCGAGAGGGCTCTGAGCCGCTCTGTCTTCGCTCTCGCGGAGATTTAAATACGGGTATGGGGCTAAGAGGTGTGTGATTCAGAGGGACCGTCCCGCGATGCTGTGAGGGCCACAGACGGACCGTGGATTCATCTCGCGTAATCGCAGTCGGCCCTCTCGTCGATTTACACCATACAAAATCGCATCACCTCCGACCCCGCCTTCGGGCGACGCATGGCCACTCACCCATCGACATCACCAACAACAAACCATGTCACCACCATATTACGGGGACCTCGCCACTGGAACTGTGGCAATCATCATCCTCGACCTTGCATACGTCTACGTCCGCCCCCGCTTACCGACCCCCGACGGCGGTCGTCGCGAGCGCGCACTCGAAGCGGCCATCGTCGCACTTCTCGTCTCGGGCTGGGGATTGCTCGCGTATCCGGCTTTGTTCACTCCAGCGTGGCACGGAGCAGCGGGAATCGCGATGTACGGACTTCTCACGGTCCCTATCGTGGGCGTCCTCTTCTTCCTCGGGAAGCCGCTCATCCCGCCGATTGGAGCTGGCGGTGTAGTATTCATCCTGATGGTGATCGGACTCGCATTCCTGAATATGCTCCTCCCGGGGACCAACGGGGGGAGAGAGCTCTCGAATCTCCTGTCCGCACCGTTCCTGCTCGCTATCCCGGTTGGCCTCTTCATCGGCGTGTACGTTGTAGGGATCCTCCAACAGGAGATTGCTGAGGACGACGAGCCAGAGTATGACCCAATCGGCTTCGCAGGGGGACCGACCTCTGAGACGCCGGACCCGAACAGCACGGGCAGTCCGTCCTCGAACACCTCTCCCTCGTCCCACACGCCGAATCCGCCGAAGCGCGTCTCGATTGACGAAGTCCCACAAGACCTTCGAGAACAATTCCAGCTCGGGGATTCGTCTCCCACAGAACGAATTCCGCTGGAGGAGTACCGCTATGACTGGCGATATTCAGAGACATCGTTCGACACTATCGGCGGCTACTACGACCTGAAGGACGCCCTCCACGAAGACGTGCTCAAGCCACTCCGAGCGACACAGCGAGGAGATGATCGCTACTCACGATTCGGTATCGAACCGGAGCGCGGCATCCTCCTGTATGGGCCTCCGGGGACAGGGAAGACGATGTTCGCGAGAGCGCTCGCCGGAGAACTAAACATCCCGTTCGTGGAGCTGTCGCCGGCGGACGTGACGAGTATGTGGGTCAACGAAAGCAGCGACCAGGTCAAGACGCTGTTCAGCGAGGCCGACGAGATCGGGCAGTGTATCATCTTCCTCGACGAGGCGGAACATCTCTTCGGCGCTCGCGAACACACCGCCAAGAGTGCCCACGCCGAAGACCGGAAAGTCACGAGTGAGTTCCTTGCGCAACTCACGCGGGATGACCGCGAGGCGATTGTGGTCTCGGCGACGAACCGACCGGGCGATATCGACCGGGCGATTCTCCGACCGGGTCGCCTGACGGCACACTTCGAGGTTGGCCTCCCCGACGAAGAGGCCCGCCACGCGATTCTCAAGACCCATCTCAAGGACATACCCTCGAGAGTGTCGGGCGATGAGTTCGCGGCGCTGGCCCGTCACACGGCTGGGTTGACTGGCGCTGATCTCGCCAATCTCGTCGGACAGGCTCGCCGGAGTGCGGCACACCGGGACGCGAGCGCGGTCACCCGCGAGGACTTCCCCTCAGAGGACGCTCTCGAGGAGCTGTCGGCAGAGTTAGCAGTGGCGAACGAGACGGGCGAACTCCCAGACGCCGACGACGGGTCGGATACTGAGACTACCGACTCGCCGGAAGCGAAAACGGGCGTGCGAGCGGATGATGAGGGTGATTCCGGACCCGACGGCCCTGCTCGCGGCTACCAGTAGGGAAGACGCTCTCTCACGAGGCCGGGGACTCGGAATGGCGGTGACGGGTTTTCTGTGGCGTAGCAGCGCGAGGGCGGCCAGGGGGTTTGGTCCTACGCAACAACTGAACCGGCTACTGACTTCACTCTGTTGCGTAGGAATCATTGGCTCGCCGTTCCCCACCCGGCGGCTCTGTTCGCGACGTCGGGGGTCCCTCGGTTCGCATACTCCCCCACCAACCGCTGTGCAACGGTCGGTGGCAGTACGGTACTCCGGCGTGGCTGGCAACGAGGCCACGTATCGCGATGATTCGATCTCGTCGTCGACTTCACTTCGATAGAGGGGGTGTGTCCGCATTCGTGGCTCGTGACGCTCGGTGGAGATATGCGGGATTGTGGGGAATGGCGACGAAAACTGCCCGATTACGCCCGATTTCGCTGTCTCGTTTTATAGCGAGATAGAGCGTATAGTTGAGTGGACATGAACACCCTCCGTGAAGATGCCCAACTACTCCACGAGCAGGTGGCCCCCCACCTCTCGGACGACCAAGCAGATGACTACGACGTCGACGCTCTCGAGACACTGTTCGACTCCTACGTGAACACGTATCGAGTGCCGAGAAACGCGGCCTTCGACAGCGTCCGTAACCACGTCCTCAAAGAGGCGGATGTGGATACGGAAGCGTTCTGGGCCTCACTCCGAGGCGGCGACCAGGGAACGACCGAGGAACCGCTTCCGCTCTCTGAATGCACCACCGACGGCGCATGGGTGACGGTGCGAGCGAAAATTGTCGAACTCTGGGACCCCCGTGAGGACTCGATCCACCAGGTTGGTCTGGTCGGTGACGAGAGCGGCCGGATGAAGTTCGTCGCGTGGACGAAGTCGAACCCCCCAGTCCTCGAGGAGGACACGACGTACACGTTCAAGGACGTCGTCGTCGATGAGTACGACGGCAATTACTCGCTGAAGATTAATTCGCGGAGCGAAATCATCGAGCACGCGAGGGACAGTCCGGAGGCCATCGGCACGGTCGGGACGATGACGACCGTCTATGAGGGTGTGTTCGTTGCGATACAGAGTCAGTCGGGCCTCATCAAGCGATGCACAGATCCGGAATGTACGCGCGTGATTCAGCAGGGCGAGTGTAGCGAGCACGGCCCGAACGAGGGTGAGTTCGACCTCCGAATCAAGGGCGTCCTCGACGATGGGGAGTCCGTTCAGGAGTGTCTGTTCACCGCTGGAATGACGGAAGTCGTGACGGGCATCGACCTAGACGGCGATGGAGATGGCGTCGGACGCGCTCGACCTCACTGTGGTTGAGCGGCGACTGACCGAGATGCTCATCGGCCGCCGATTCACGGTCGAGGGGCCGCTTCTCGGTCGGTATCTCCTTGTCGACGAGGTGACGGATTCATCGAACCGGGCGTTCGCTCAGGGCTACCACGATGCGGTTGATGACCTGCTTTCTGAGTACGGCTATTATGGGCCGGGCCTGACGGCCGAGAACATCGAGGATCTCCCGCAGACCTATGACGCGCCGGTCGCGGCAGGAGGGAACTAAGACCAATGGCAGCAGCAGACACCACCCCCCAGCAGACGGACGTACCGACTCGCGAAGTCGCCAAGCGCGTCTTCGCCGCAGAGCTGAACACGGCGACCTACACGTTCAAAACCTCACAAGATGAGCGCGCCCCGGTCTACGTTGCGCTCCCGACGGGCGAGCGGGCCAACCGCATCTGTATCGCGGGGACGGTCACGGATATCGAAGACGTCGGAGAGAGCGCAGAGTACCTCCGCGCTCGCGTCGTCGACCCGACCGGGACGTTCTGGGTGTACGCTGGCGAGTACCAGACAGACGCGCTCAAGCAACTCAAAAAGGTTCAGGCGCCGGAGTTCATCACGATCGTCGGAAAGCCACGGACCTACAAGACTGACGACGGGTCGGTGAACGTCTCGGTTGTTCCCGAAGACGTCGGCGTGATCGACCTGGAGACGCGGAACGCGTGGGTGTACGAAACAGCGGCGCGGACGCTCGAGCGCGTTCACTCTGCGCGGGAGACGTCGCCGAAAGTAGCAGCACTTGCTCGCGAACAGTACGGCCACGATGGGTCGTCGTTCGCGCACGTCGCGGCGTTCGCCCTCCAGGACCTCCTCAATGTGAGCGGTCACGACGCGATGAGCGGGACGAGTCTCGACGAAGAGGCGTTCGAGAAGCGTCTGCTTGAAGTCGAGTCTGAGGACTCGGCAGAATCCTCGGGCGGCGACGTCGACGACGCTGCGGATCTCGAGAACGAGTCGCTGTCACCGGAGGAGCTGGGGAAGCAACTCGGTGACCCATCCGGCGTCGACAGCGAATCCGACTAGTCATGTTCGGACGGCGTTCCGGAATCAACGGTCGGTTTGATGACCCGCGAGCTCACGACGGGAAGTACCCGCCGGACTGGGATGCTCGGCGGAAGGCGGTCTATGAGCGCGATAATTATACCTGCCAGCAGTGCGGGCGACGGAGTGGTCCCCACGCCGGTGATGGTGGGGTCGTGTTGCACGCTCATCACCGGCAGTCGCTTCGTGACGGTGGCTGGCATCATCTCGGGAACTTGGTGACGGTCTGCCAGTACTGCCATGACGGGATTCACGGTCACCCGACGGGGAGTGGCTACGGAGTGGGTGGGTTCAACGGGCTGCGCGTCCTTCGAGCGGCCGGTCGAGCCTTCCTGCGAGGCCTCCGGTGGGTGCTGCGATGACCGAGACGATGACCGCGATGTCCGAGAGGAAGCTGGGCGTCCTGGCACTGAGCGTCGTAGTCCTACTCGTGGGCGCGGTACTCGTCTGGTATTCGTATCAGTTCACGGTCTGTCTCCTCGACGCCGTGGGACCGAATCCACCACCGGGACGTGTGCACCGAGTATGCGCTTTTTCCTCCCGGGGATCATCGCGATAGTCGCCGGCGGTGCCGGACTCGTGTATAGTCTCGCCTCGAGATTCGCGTAGGAAGACACCACATAATCCAGATCAGGATTCTCGACTAGGCCGTGAACTGGTTCTCGCTATGTCAGGCGACGCGTGTGCCGCCAGGGAGTGGCACAGTTCGTGGGCCGGGTTCTGCCATCACGATGTCGTCATGGGGTGCTGACCGGACGGCGAAGGTACAGCCGACGACGGGGTCGAGTTCGTTCATCAGTCCCGGTTCCGTCCGGTAGTAGGCGAACGCGAGTTCTACAATCTGCTGAACCTCGGCGCGCATTAGTTGCGAGTGTATCCCGGGAAGGAGTCGGTCTTCGTCGAGCGAGGAGATCGTGAAGTCGATATCGAGGGCTTCGTCGATGTCCATGTCGGCGAACCCATATCTTGGGCGTCTGTTCTCGTTCTCGTTCCTATCCCCGGCTCCGTCGGGGTCGTCATCGGTGACGTTCTCTTGGGCTCGCTGCAAGTGGTCGTCGTCGACGCCAAACGATGAGGGCGACATTGGGTAGGGGTGTCCCGTGGCGGGGCCCTCGAACTCGGGCATCGCGATGCCGATGGCGTCGGTGAGGATCGTCTTTGCGTAGGGCCCGCTGAAGAACAGGAGGTCCTCGAGGCGGGTTCGGTCGGAGATGCGGTCGACGTCGAGGACCTCGAAGCGGTCGGCCTGTGGTGCGAGCTGGTCAAGGAGGAAGTGGCCGTCGTTGGCGGCGGAGATAGCGAGTTGAAATTCATCAAGAGCTCGAGCGACGGTGGTGACGTACTCGGGAGGGTATCCGAGGTCGGTCACGGCGTGGTAGATGTTCGTGGCGGTGACGGGAGAGTACAGCGGCGTGGTGGATGGCGAATCGGTGTCGAACGGGTCGGTTGGAACGGGGGAGGTCATCGGCGAGCGGTCTAGCCGCGTAATCGCTTATAAACCTCAGCAGGGCAGAAATCTCGAACCAGAGTGGGAAGGTGTCGGAAGAGATGTCGATCAAGGTCGGACACCCCCACCCCTTTTTCGAGTTGTAACAGAACGAGGGTGGGTAGGGGGTCACTGCCGCGTTGCGGCTCGATCAGGCTGTATTTCACGATTCCAGCCGTTACAAACACCGTATCGTCCATTTTCAAGAGCGTACTACAATAAAGGAATCTTTATGTAGTGCGGTGGCATACCACAACCGCACTAGACAATACCTACGAACGATACGTAAGCTTGCTTACGTATCCGTGAGTGGTGAGGGAATCGTGGGTTAACATCTAAGAACCGCGCTCTGACAACCTCTCCCGTTTGTCCTTAGTGTTCTCGTCGTGTTCGACAGCTTCTCTCCCCGTGTCATCGCTATCCGTTACAACTCGAAAAAGGGGTGGGGGTGTGGGTTGATTCCTCGAGGACGCTTCGTGATCTCCACCGAGTGCTGTTCGTGGTTTGCCCTGTGGTCCTGTACTCGAGGCTCGTGTGGAACTCGTTCATCCTATTCTCACCATCTGATACAATCGTCCATCGCATAATTCTCAAAACTGTGTTAGAGGCTCCCAATCCGTTACAACTCGAAAAAGGGGTGTGTCTCAATATTATATTCTTCTTTTGACAAGACGTTACAACTCGAAATAGGGGTGTGCCGGCCCGTCGACAGCGGTTCGAGCCTGGAAAAGAAGAGATAGCCGACTCAGTCACTCCATCGGTTGAATCCTCGCGTTTACAAATCGAAATCGGTGGCCTTCAGTTATTTATACTAGGGCTACAGAGGATGGAGACATGGGTGATGGATCGCCGGATATAGATCATCAGACGGAACAGTCTGGTTCTATAGACGAAGTTCCGAGAGATGGAGGGAGCAATTCTGACGGGTCCGACACCAGTCAATCTACGTTCGGTGATTCGGGGAGCGGCATCTCGATCATGGATGAACTCCAATCCGAATCTGTCGAAACCGTCTTCGAGAACAAGGATTTGGTTCGCCCCGACACCATCATCGACGAAGATCGAATCGTTGGTCGTGATGACCAGCTGAAGACCGTCATCACGAATCTAAAGCCCGCACTCCAGGGTCAGGGGATTCCGGATATGTTGTTGACCGGACCGTCTGGAACCGGGAAGTCGCTGATTATCCACGCGGTCTGTAAGAAAATCGTTGAGCTGAGCGAGGCTCAGGGAATGCGGTTCGGTGTGTTTTCGATAAACTGCGAGGGACCCGGCACCACCAGTCGCGCTGTCTATCGTCTGATCCAGGAAGCGACGATGAATATCGAGGAGGAACCTGGTGTTCCCGAAAGTGGTGTCTCGACAGACCAGAAACTCGAGCGCCTCTGGGAAATCATGCGCGAGCACTACGATGGCGTCATCTTCGTTCTCGACGAAATCGACATGCTTGATGGTCCATACTCTGAACCAGAGTACAATTCGCTTCTCTACCAGTTGTCGCGAGCTCGCGATCTCGGTCGCTTTGACGGTCCCGTCTCTGTGACTGCGATTACCAACTACGTTGATTTCATGTCTGATCTCAACAGCCGCGCAAATAGCTCGTTCAATCCTGACGAGGTTTTCTTCGAGGATTACGACGCGACCCAGCTACGACATATCCTCCGAAACCGCGAAGACGCATTCAAACAAGAAGCTCTCGCGAGAGACGTCGTTCCGCTCGTGGCTGCGTTCGGCTCGCAAACCCATGGTGATGCACGGAAGGCTATCGACCTGCTTCGGTGGTCCGGCGAATTAGCCGATAAACAGGGGGATGAACGGGTATTGGAAACCCACGTCCGGACTGCTCAGGAACGATACGACTCCGATCGCAAATTGCGACACATCGGCGGGCTGTCGACTCAAAAGAAGCTCTGTATTTTCGCCGTGGCCGCAACGGACTATTATTCAAATGTGAGTGTCGACTGGATCCCCGCTGGCCCTTCCTACAGTCTCTATCAGTACGTCTGTGATGTCCTCGATACGGACTCCTATGGCCGGGAAACCTTCGTCAACCACGTCACTGAGCAGGCAACCTACGGCATCCTCGAGTTTGACCGACGTGGTCGTGGGAGGGGCAAAGGTATCCACATGCACTTTGATCTCGCCGAGGACCCTGAGTCAATCATGGAACGAATACTGGAGGATGACCGCTTCTCAGAGTTAGAGCGCGAAGAGGAGATGATGCGATCGGTCGCCAAGTCGCAGATGAACTCGTTCCTGAACTGAAGCGCGATTGCGACTTTCCCCCACCCTCCGGTGTTTACAACTCGAAATAGGGGGGTCATCGGACAATACCCTTCGATAGCCATGCCGAATGTCGCGTTACAACTCGAAATAGGGGTGTCCACCACCCTGTCCGCTGTTCTTGTGGGTGTCATCTTCGCTTACAACTCGAAATAGGGGGGTTGTCCTTCGAGCAGGCTAGCGATTCAACCCTTCCGCTGATTCTCATACCCCTTTGTTTCTACTCGACACTTTGAGCCAACGACTTCAAAACAAGAAACCAGCTTAGATGAGCTGGCAGCCACGAATTCCCTATATTTACAACTCGAAAAGGGGGTGTGTTACAACACGAAATAGGGGTGTCTGGCCACGTCCCTATCCCCTTCACAACGCGAAATAGGGGTGTGGTCAGCTCCAGTTCGTGATGCCAACCACACGAGATCCATCGAGTTCTCGTCGAATGTCGGTCCGATCCCAACCGAGCGGAGACAGTATACTCTCGACCGCTCTGACGAGCTGAACCTCGTAGTAGGAGGCGTCGTAGGCGTTGATATCTTCGTGGGCGAGGGCCACCCGGTCTCGCGAGGATTTCTCGTTGTCGACGACCACGTACTCGATATCCTGGCCCGGGTGGACTGCAAGGTCCTGATCGCGAGCTCGTTTCAGCGCTGCCACGTTCAGGGTGTTCTGTGTGTACCCCTCTAGCGGCTTAGAGACTCGATTTCGCTCGACGAGCCGATCCACTGCGACGGTCCCCGACCGCAACTCGGTGATTGCTCGTTCGAGACGCCCGAGTACCGCGTCCGGTGACCGTGTGGTATCGAGACGGTCGAGACAAGCCCGCTGGATATCCTCGATGAACGGCGAGGTCGAGCGTTGTCGGGCTTCGATGCCTCTGATCTTGAACTCCTCACTGTCCGCTTCTTTGCCGAAATACTTCGTCAACGCGCCGGAGTCGCTCTCACGCTGCGGGACGAACGCGACCCAGTCGTAGTGTGCCTCGTGTTCGAGCCGAATCTCGACTGCATCAGAAATCTCCGTCGCGAGCGTCTCGAGATCCTCGCGGCCATCATCGGCGACGTCGGGATTTGGCGTCACCCAGATGGAGTCGACGATACCGTGGACAACGCGCCAGCCACCGGCCTCCAGACGCTGTTTCGCCGTCAGCAGAATCTCGCGAGCAAACGCGTTGATCGCCTCGTGGCACTCGATACGGCCGAACTTCGCGTTGCTGAACCCTTGATAGCCGAAGCAGGCGACGAGGATCCACTTCAGCGCTCCCGACCGTCCTTCGAGTTCCGCCAGTCGGTCTTCGTTGGGGTCGTCTCGATTTCCCTCTCGACGGATTTTTGCTTTAATCTCGTCACGGGCATCGATAATCGGCTGGAGGACGTCGACGAGATAACCGCGCTCGTCGCAGATCGAGTATCCAAGGCCGGGGACGTCGTCGCGGTCGTGACAGTCACACCGGATGACATCCGGTGAGACGTTCCGCGTACAGATGATATTCGGATAGAGGCTCGAGAAATCGAGTTCGTGAACGTTCTCGTGGAGACCGACCTCGGGCGCGAAGATGAAGCCGCCACGGTCGGCATCGTGGAGCGTTCCCATCGATTTATAGAACTCGTGGCGCCAGGAGTTCCACGGCACAAGGACGCCGCGGTCGTGTGCCTCACATATCTGGATCGCTGTGAGGACGTTCCCGATTGACGCCCACGCGAGTTCCTGGACGGGCTTCTTCGAGCGCGACACGAGGTCGAGGACGCCGTCGAGGTTTGTCTCCCCGTAGAAGAACGTGTTCGACTCGTCGATAATCGCACGGCCGGGCACGTTGTACCGCGCCGGAGAGTGCCCAACCCGGCCGTAGCTCGAGTACGTCGACCGCCTCGCGAGCTGCTGATAATCAACGCCCGGCCACCGACTCAACGAGAAGTCGTCGACGCCGGCGTCCGTCGCCATCTCGTAGAGCGTCGGAACAATTTCACTTGTCGAGCAGACCAAGACGTCCGGGTTGTGTACTTCAAGTGCAGTCACTACGGCCGACAGAATGTCTGACTGCGAACCAGTGACGGTGTCGCCGGCGACGGACAGCTCTCCATAGCTGTCGTTGCTCGATTCGGTCAGCGGGACGCTGAGTCGGAGTGTCGACAACTCACTCGCCGGCGTCGGATCGATGTCTTCCTCCAGGCAATACCGAAATTCCTGTGAGAAGTCGACGTTGAAACAGGCGAGATCACCGACTGGATACTCCGACAACTGGCGCGCTTGCCGGGCGAGCGAGGTGATGCGGTCGATGTGCGTAACGTCGACCGCGAGGACTGTCTCTTCGTCCCGTCGAAAGCTGGGCCGTCGTGCAACCGTCTCGGTCGCGACGACGTCCGGATGCGGGTCGTACACCGACTGGAGTGTCGTGAGATCGATGTCGGCGTCAGGATTACGAGGGGCGACGTAGAAGCGTGGCGTGTAGTCCTCGCGTTCGGTCGCGACAGCTCCGTCGGGGGTTGCCTCCCACTCGAGGACGCGCCCATCGTCGAAGAAATCGATACTGAACGGCATCGTCACGAGTTCGAGTCAGGTGGAGCAGCCTCCTGGTCATCGTTTGCTGCGACCGCGGCTTCGAGTTCATTGAGACGTTCTTCGTGGTCGTCGAGACGGGTTTCCTGTTCCAGATGGATGCTGAACAGTGCCGGTAATAGCGGATTCTGGTGGTTCAAAAGCCCGCTGGCGTCGGCGTGTTCGCGGGCGTACTCGAACAGCCGGTCAAACCGCGGTTGGTCGCGTCGCCGCAGTGCCCGTCGGAAGTCCGACCAGCGCTCCTCGATGACCCGCAGTGCATCTCGGTACGTCGGGTTCGTACGCCCCATCGCTACCGGCCTCCTGTGCCGGTCGCCGTCCACGCATCGAGCAGGGGATCCGTGGTCATCGCCAAAGTCTCACCGTCAGCTGTGACGCCTGTCCCGACGCCCTCCGGAGTCGGCGTCGACGGCGTCGGCGTTGACGGTTCCACGCCCACCTGCGAAGCGCGTGCCGCGAGCAGTTGCCTCCAGTACGCGAACGTCGTCTGGTAGTACGCACCGTCGTCGACGGGATAGACGAGCGTCTCGAAGTCCTCGCTGACGATCCGCGGCCCCATCCGGGTCTGCTTGCACTCAATGTGGTGGTCGGCGGCTGTCGCGACCGATGTCGTGAAGTCGTCGTCTCGGGTCCGGGTAATGAGCACAGGGATGTCGTATCCGTCGGCGTAGGTTGCCAACCGGGCGAGTGTTCGAGCCTGCAAGGTTTTCGCGTGGGTCTCGCCGAGGCTATCGTCAGCGCGATACTGGGCGTCGACGGCCGGTGCGACGATAAGGGCGGGTGTGTGGTGGGATGCGTCCTCGTCATCACTTGGTGACCGCCGGCCGCGTGTCCCGACATCGGCGGTGGACTTCTGGAATGTCTTGTTCACTGCTGTTGAGAGATCGCGGACGGCGCCGTAGTGCTGGTAGGCGGTGAAGCCCCGTGCGACGTGGATCCTATCGAGCAACCGCTGGCTCGGGGCGATTTGCGAGAGCGTGGTCGTCGTCGCGTGGCCGTTTGCATCGACCCAGAATGAGGGTCCGTTGTGTAGGAGGAGATGGTCGAGCACGAGTGACTGCAGAATCGGAACCCCAGGGCCGCCCTCCACGTCGAGCAGCGTGATACCGTCCTCGAGCGACGGTAGCAGCATATCGTCTGTTGGTGAGTCGGCTTGGCCCGCGAGGGACTGATTGCGGTCGGCGCTCCGAGTCGGCTGGTTCACCACGAGACGGTTCGATGGAACTGTCGATTGGTCGGGCATACTCGTGTGGATGCCCACAAACCCGATAAGCCGCGGCGTGTCGCTTCCGCGTTTCAGGGAACGCGAACGGGGCGTACCCAATCAGGGTAAAGTCTCGGGAATCCTCTGTTTAGAGACTGTTTCCGAGAACGGTTCCAGAATCGAGAGCCACCTAATATTAACCAACAGTTCCACCCCTTGCATCGGAATGTTGGTTAATAGAACACGGCCGTAGAGGCTCCGATTCTCTCGCTCGGAATGTTAATGCTTGACACCACGTTGTAAGAGGTGCTCAATGAGCTATCCACGAACCTACGTCAATCACCGCGATCCGAATCATCACGAAGCAATCCACCCGACTCGAAACATCGGGAACTCTCACGTTGTTGCGGGAGAATTCCTCACCTCGCGGTTTCACGATGCTCTCCAGACCGTTCTCCACCCACTTGGGGAGTCTTTGGACACTCAAGACCAACACGCGCTCAACGATCTCGGGATCGTTCATGCCGATGGCTCGCTCAACGATATGTCTCCTATCGTCCGTCGATACGTCAAGCTCGACGAGTATTGGACTCGAACCCATCGTACTGCCCTCAACGAGTTATTCGCCGACCGACGTGCTCACGTCCTAAGCTGTTGTACGCGGTGCCTTCCTGAGTTCTCTCGACGCGCATTCGAAGTCGAAACTGGGCGGTCTGGTGCTGCACTCGATACTACCCTCGCCCCACTTCTCGAAAGTGGATTTATCTCACATAACGATGACGAGCAAACGTCCTATACCGTCGATGAACACCATGCGCTGTATCGGCCGACGGAACGACTCTTCGACGCACTTCTTGATCAAGCAGCTGTTCTCTGTGATCTTCTGCCACCGACCGAGCTCTAATCGAACGAGTCAGGGCTTTCGGACATCCAGATACGTTGAATAATTCCCCGGTCGAACCAGAGTGTATGTGTGGCCGGAACTCGCTCTTCATCGACCAGGCCGACCTTGAGGCCCGCTTCAACGCGGAGGTTGTCACGGATGGGGGCTATAGACCCCGATACAACATCGCACCTGGCGAGGACCTCTACATCATCACGAACGAAGCTTCCGACGAGATCGACGCCTACCACTGGGGATTGATCCCGTTCTGGGCGGACGAGCCCGAGGAGGGCATCATTAACGCTCGCTCCGAGACTGCCGACGAGAAGAGCGCGTTCAAGGGGGCGTGGGAATCCCGCCCCTGTCTGGTTCTCTCGTCAGGGTTCTACGAGTGGAAATCGCCGAACGGCGGGTCGAAACAGCCCTACCGGATTCACCGAGAAGACGACCCTGTCTTCGCGATGGCTGGCCTCTGGGATGTCTGGGAAGGCGACGACGAGACAATCTCGTGCGTCACGATTCTCACGACGGAGCCGAACGACTTGATGAACTCAATCCACGACCGGATGCCTGTCGTCCTCCCGCAGGACGCCGAATCCGACTGGCTCACCGCAGACCCGGCTACCCGCAAGGAACTGTGCCAGCCTTATCCGAAGGACGACCTGGGCGCCTACGAAATCTCGACGCGAGTCAACAATCCCGGCAACGACGATCCGCAAGTCATTGAACCGCTAGAACACGAGCAATCAGGCCTCGGTGAGTTTGGTTCGGGATAGCTGACGGGGTCACAGTCACTGCATCGGCGACGCAGCAGCCGAATCCACGAGCGAGTATTCCCGGTCCCGACTCGTTCCCTCCGCCTTGAGGAGGTTGTACTGAGCCATCTTCGAGAGGTATGTCCGGACTGTTCGTTTCGTCCGGGGGTCGTCGGCTTCCTCCGTGTAGCGATCGTGAATTTCGCTCGGCCCGAGTGGGCCGTGCTCGCGAACGATATCGTAGACGATCCACTGGTGCGGCGTGAGCGAGTCAAGGCTCTTCTGCTTAATCTGGGCACGGGCGTCCTCGGCGGCGTTCAGGAGGATATCGTCGGTGATGCGCTCGTGGTTCTCGCGATCCGCCTTTCCGGCCGCCGTTCGTAGGATGCCGATTGCGAGCCGGGCGTCGCCGGCGGCCGCATCGGCGATCCGGTAGAGCTGGTCGTCGGTGATGATGTCCTCTTCGAGACCCCATCTTGCGCGAGCACTCAGGATGTCATACAGTTGCTTGTCGTGGTACTTGTCCATCCGGACGTGTTCGCTGGAGCGCAGGCGACTCACGAGTCGCTCGTCGACTTGGCTGAACAGCTCTTCTTCCTTGTTTGCGATGCAGATGATGGCGAACTGCGGGAGGCTGTGGAGGTCGTAAATAACGCTCGGATCTTCGAGTTGATCGACCTCGTCGAGGATAACGACGGTTCGAGGGCCGTCGTACTGCTGGAGGCGGTCGACGAGTTCGTCGTGCGGGGTCGACTGCCGGTGGATATCGATTGTCGCGCCAAGGTCGTCAAGAATCTGGTAGAGGGTGCGGAATCGGGTGTAGTTGCGCCAGCAGTTGACATAGGTCGCCTCGACGTCGAGGACCTCTTCTCGGAGACGTTCAGTGACAAACTGCGCGATGCAGGTCTTGCCAGCCCCGCTGGGACCGGTGACGATGGCGGTGTCGGCGGGTTCACCGTTCGTAATTGGTTCGAGAACGCTGGAGAGGTGATTGACTTCGGCGTCGCGATGCTCGACTTCCCGAGGGACGAACCCGGCGCGGAGCACGCGAGCATCACGAATCATCTTGATCTGTTAGACTGGTTTTCCGGCTAATACTAAAAACGTGATAGGGGTCTTTCCGGTAACAACCCGATTGATGGCTCCTTCGGCACCGAGATTACGGCGATGTCGCGTGGTTTTGTTTGTAGAAAATTCTCCTTTCCGGGAACTTCCGGAAAGCACCCTTCGCTGTGATTATCGAATGACCTGTTGTTGATGGCTAAGATTGTCGATCTTCGCCGAGATGGTCAAACTTACTGGTTCCTAGTAGTAGATTCGCCATTCTGAGGGAGTTCCACACCATCTCTCAAATTTTGATATTCGGCACATGGCACTTGTTCTTCGGTAGGTGGGTGTGATTAGTTCTGATGACAGCTTGTTCGCTCTCTCCTCGTACTATACAGACAAACTCCTGAGTTTCAGGTAGCATTATGTGGTTTAGTCGACACACTACTTAGAAGAAATGTCTCGGCTTCTCTGTGGCCCAGATGCTGTTACAGTTGATCGGACAGCGCTCAACTGGGCCGCGAACCACTCGGACGGAAATCCTGAAAGCGTCCTCTACATCGCGAATCAACCTCATCGTCTCCGAGAAATCGAAGCGCAGTGGGAAGGCGTCGGCCGGCCGCTGGAACTCACTCCGCTCACCCTCGACGAATTCGTCGACCGGTGTTACGATAGGGAAGAGATCGGCGGTGCTGCCTCACGGATGGACCAGCCAACCCGTCTCCGGCTCGTCGAACAGGCTCTCTTGGACTTACCTTCCAAGTGGTCGCTTATGGAAGGGGACGGACTGCCTCCGACTGGTCTCATCGAGCAGATTGAGGACCTCCTGAGTCTCGTCGAATTCGCCGGGCTGCTCTCACCTGAAGCTGTCCGCAACCGCCTAATTGAAGAAGGGCTAATCAATCTGAGTTCCGAACTTGAGGCCATCACCGAGCGGTTCTACGATGGACGAGAACGGCTCCCCGACGGTTCATCTATGACCCTTTGGGCAGAGCGGTACCGACGGGTAGCCAACTCCAATCCTGCTCAGTGCTTTCCACACACAGACGCGGTCATCATCGGAGGTTTCGACACGTTTTCCGTTCTCGCATCGCGCGTCGTCGAAACGATCACCGAAACCTGGCCAACGGCGGCGACCTTCCCCCGATTGACCGGAACAGCCGCTCCGAACGGCGTCGACGTCGCAACGGCCCCCGCATGGGAGTTCTTCGTCGACGACCTCGGATTCGAACCGGATACGGTCGCGGCCCGTGAGTCTCGCCCACCGGCGAACCGACGGTTAGCGTGCGCACCGTTCCGTCCTGATGCCGACACACTCTCCCTGGATGAGACGACTGCCGAAACCGTCGTCCTGTCCTCACTTCCGGGTGAAGTCCGGTATACCGGTCGGCAGGTACAGGAACTCCTGAGTGACGGTGTCAACCCAAACGACATCGGCGTGGTCGTGACTGCGCCGTCAGCGTATGCCCACTGTCTCGCCGGTGAGTTCTCTTCGCGATCCGTTCCATACGCTGTCGCTCGGGACTACGATCTGGATGGAACGTCGGTTGGTGCTGCTCTCTTGACCGCGCTGGAGCTGCTCGATGACACCGAGACGGGAATCACTGATGACCTTCGCAGTCTCCTCGATAATCCGCTCGTAGAGCCGGTGCTGCCGAGTTGGGAGACCATCGATAGCGAACAGGCATACGACGCGATTGCGGACGTGGAAGAACTCAGTGACGTCGAGGAGCCGTACCGAGCGGCCATCGACGAACTTCTCGCCAAAGCAGAAACCGTCGAAGATGACGGAGGCGTCGAAGCCTACCGCCACTTCGTTGCGTGTCTCGGAATCAAGGACACCGTGGAAGATCGAACGACGACCGGGTCACAACGGGTCGTCTATCGCAGTGCTGAGCGAGTCCTCAACGCCGTCGAACGGACAGGAGACGGGGACGACCTCGAACGCGCCCGACACGCACTCGGTGCCGTCTCCGTCACCGATGATTCGACAATTCGCGATGGGCGAGTCGAAGTGCTCGGCGCGGCGGAACTCGGGATGCGGACGTTCGACCACGTGTTCGTCCTCGGGCTGACTGCGTCACACTTCCCAGGGTCTGCGAACCGACTCGCACTCGTGAACGCCGTCACCGACGCACACCCAGACTTTGCCGAAGCCGACCAAGCTCGGCGCGCTGAGTACCGTATCGCAAGCCTCGTCGCTGCCGCAGAGTCAGTCACGCTCTCGCGGCCGAAACAACAACTGGACGGGACAGAGTATATCGATGCCGGCATCCTTGCGGAATTCCGTCGAATCACCGACACTGAACCACAGCGACGAGACGAGTTCGGTCACCTCGTTGGACAGGCCCCGACCGGTCGCCGAGACAAAATTGGGGCGCGAGAAGACGCACAGCGAGCGCTCGCGACCGCCGGCGCTCGTGCTGGCCCCGAAACACTCGGCGAGTATGCGACTGCCGCGTCGTCGACCGAACTGTTCGCGGAGGCGGCCGGAAGCAGTGACTGGCTCAGTACGGAGGCAGCACCGGGGGAGGGAGTAATCGACGGGATCCAGACAGCGTCTGATCGCGGGCTTGCGCGGCCGTCAGAGCACACGGGCTGGCTCACTCCCGAGACAGCGCAGAGCCTTTCGTTCCAGCTCGACCGACTCTCGCCGACGCAGGTAGAACGATACGCCAGTTGCCCGTTCCGTTTCTACGCGAAGGAAGTCCTCGGGCTGGAGGAAGAAGACCGCGACGAGGGGCCGATCAACCGCGGACACTACGTTCACGATGTTCTGGAACGGTTCTACACGGAGCTCCGGGACGAGGTCGGGTCTCCAGTTTCGCTCACCGGGTTCGACCAAGAAGATCTGGAGACGCGACTCCTCCGCGTCGCGGTTGATGAACTACAAGCGGTCGACGACGAGTTCGACGACCGCTGGCTGTTCGAACTACTGGCTGGCCTTGGTGATGCCGACCAAAACGAGTACTACAATCGGACCGCCGTCGACGGCCGCCCCGCTGGTATCCTCGTCCGATTCATCGAAGAAGAGCTCGCGCTGTACGTCGATCCGGATGGCCGACTTCAAAACGGCCCTCTCACGGCAGCACCGGTCTGGTTCGAAACCAAACTCTCGTTCGACGTCGACGGGACTACGATTCGCGGGGTCCTCGACCGCGGCGAAACGACATCCGACGGCAGGACCATCGTCCGTGACTACAAAACGGGGTTCACCTCCTCCGAACGCGACACATTGGACGGACTCAGCTTCCAACTCCCCATCTACGCGAAGATGCTGGAGGAGAACATCGACGAGGTTACCGAGGCGGTCGGGGGCGGGTACTACCGACTCAAGGAACCCGGAACGGTGAGCAGCACCGCTGGTCAAATTGGATTTGTCGGTGATGACCCGAAGAACGCGTCTTGGCGCGGGAACTCCTACCGTGACGGATATGGTGGGACACCGATGGTCTACCAGAGTTCGGACAAGCCCAGTATCGAAACCCGGGCAGGCTTCCGCGAGTTCCTCGACGATGTCGTTCCGCAACGGCTCAGCAATATTGTCTCCGGCATCGAAGCCGGAACGTTCCACCCGACGATCAACGACCCCGACGACGCCGGATGTTCGAACTGTCCCTTCCGCGATGCCTGCGACGTCCGGTCCTATCGACGCCAACTGTTCATGGAAAATATGGAATCCGAGGGACGGGGTGCGTACGTCCCACCGATAGCTCTCGGCGTAGAATGGGCTCCTGCGGTTGAGGAGGGAGAGAACTGATGCGGCGAGACGACCTCACCAATCAGCAGGACGACGCCGTCACGGCGCTCTCACAGAACTATCCACTCACGGCCGGTGCTGGGACCGGGAAGACAACGACACTCTCATTCCGATATCTTGCGCTTCTGGAGGACCATCCTGACGCCCTCCCCGAGAACATCCTCGTGACGACGTTCACGCGAAGGGCCGCACGCGACCTCACGGAGACCGTCCGCGAACGCGTCTTGGACCGACTCGCCACCGCAGACGCGGACCACGAACGCTGGCGCAACGTTCTGAACGGGCTGGACGACGCGTACATCCACACGCTGCACGCATTCTGTCAGCGCATCCTCTCCGAACACTCAACCGCAGTCGCCGGACTTGACCCCGGATTCGACACCCTCGACGACGTCGAAGCGAGCAGACTCCAGCGGGATATCGTAGACGAACTCATCGAAGAAGAACCACGAGAGGTCGAGCTCCTGCTTGACGCGTTCTCTGAGTACTCTCTCCGCGAGGTTCTCGAGGATCTGATCGGTGAGCGGCCTGACAGCGAAGTCTGGGCGGACGTCTGGAGCGCACCCGCTCGTACCGTCGATGACTACGTCACCTACGTCGAAGAGGAACTCCATCCGTTCCCGGCCGACGAGGTGGATGCACTCTGTGCCGACGAGGAACTCCGGGCGCGCGTAGAGGAACTCAAAGGCCTCGTTGTCGATCTCGACGAAACCGACCCCGGCGGCCGAACCGAGCGCGTCTGGACCGCCGTCAGACTCTTCGATGAGCCTGGCGGGCTGGATACCTTGGACTCCGTTCGTGACCGCCGAACCCGGATCTACGACATCTGTGACGAACTCACCAAATCCGGGCACGACGAGTACGCGAACTACTCGCCGGTGAAAGGAGATTGGAGCGGTACCGACGAAGACGCCGACCGCATCGGCGAACTCATCGCCGAGATCGTCGACCGACTGGATGCGACACATCGGTCTGCGGAGGGTGACGGTCTCGACATCACCGTCGACCGCGAGAGCGCCCCGTACTACTTCGCGTTAGCTCGTCTGTTCGACGAGGCCGCCCGCAGGTACGCCGAGCGAAAACACGAGCGGAACGTACTGGACTACACCGATCTGGTTCAGCAGACTCGCAATCTCCTACATCCGGAGCGCGGGAATGACGCCGTTCGTGAGTCACTCGCCGACCAGTTCAACTTCGTCATGATCGACGAGGTTCAGGACACCGACCCGAACCAGTGGGATATCGTTCAGTCACTCACCAGCCTCGCAAGCGACGATACTCCCTACAGCGCGCAGAACGTCTTCGCAGTCGGCGACGAGAAACAGTCGATCTATCGCTTCCGGAATGCGGACGTCGCCGTCTTCCACGAAGCACGGAGCGCACTCGTCGGCGCAAACGGGAGCGAGAACACAGCAACGACAGGTCAAGGGGACGATGTTGTCGGGTACCAGCTTCAGGACAATTTCCGAACGCTCCCACCACTACTCCGCTTCCTGAACAGTATCTTCGAGGACGTCTTTGATGACGAGGCGGACGACGCTTTCGAGGCAGCACCCCAACCCCTCCGTCCCCGACGAGACAACCCTCATGACGTAACGCCGACTGTGGAGTACCTGTTCGTCCCGGACGACGACCTCCGACCGAACGTCCTCGCTCCTGATCACCCGCTAAACGATGCACCCCCCTCGGCACGACGGTGGACGGAAGCGCAGTCCGTCGCAGCGCGTGCTACGCGCCTCGTCGACGACGAGACACAGGTCTACGAACCTGATCCGGACGACCGCTCGGAGAGTCGGCCGGTGACGTACGACGACATCGCGGTCATCATCCGGAAACGAACCCACCTCGACGAGTTCAAGCGCGCGTTCGACGACCACGAAGTTCCCTACACCGTCGTCCAGGGAGAGGGCTACTTCGACACGCCGGAAGTGCGGACGCTCACGAACCTGTTCCGCGTTCTCGCCGACCCGACAGACGACATTCACCTGTTCGGACTGCTTCGCTCTCCGATGTTCGGCTTCACCGATGACGAGCTCGCGCCGGTCGTGGAAGGAGGCGACGTCTGGGAAACGGTCGGTGAGACGGACGACCCGGAACTCGCACGCAGTCATTCCCTGCTTGCCGAGTTGCGAGCGCTCGCTGGTGCCACTGAGGACACCGCCGGTCCACAGGTCGACTCGTGGGGCGAGATTCTCGATATTGCGCTTGATGCAACTGGCTACCTTGTGAGTCTCAGTGCTGACGAACGACCGCGACAGGCACTCGCTAACGTCGAACAGTTCGAAGAGTACCTGCGTGAAGCCGTCAGCGACGCCGGCAGTCTCCGTTCACTCGTCACACGCCTCGACGAACGTCAGGAGTTCACCAACTACGACCCGGAGGCCGCGATTCCCGACGGCGAAACCGGGGTCCAGATACTCACTGTCCACGCCGCGAAAGGCGAAGAGTTCCCCGTCGTCATGGTACCTGGCCTCGGTGACAAATTCAACACTGACCCACCACTCGCCGGTGGTACCGAGTTCGAAGACGTGAACGACCGGCCAGCACTCGGTCTCTCTGTTCCCGACAGTGACGATCCCTTCGACTCCAACGACACTGTCGCGAAGAAGGGACTCCAAGCGCGTCGACTCGCCAAGCTACGTGCAGAAGAGAAGCGCACGCTGTACGTCGCCTGTACGCGCGCCCGGGACCACCTGATTCTGGCCGGCACGCACGGGACCGAAGACGACGAATCACTCACCACCCTGGAAGAACCGGATAGCGACGAACCAACCCGATGGAGCGACTTCGTGCAAGAGTCACTGCTCGGTGACGAGGAGTTACTCGCCACTCTTGAGGCTAACGGGAAGGTGACTGATCAGCTGCACGTCGACTCGCTCACCCGGAGCGAGGACCCCGACCGGGACGGGCCCACCTACTCGGTTCAGCTCCCGCAGCCAGGAGTGCCTCAGACACAGGATGTCGACGTCGAGGCGCCACCAACCTCTGTCGAGATACCGGAGCGACAGCCCGGCCCCATCCAATACCGCCTCTCGCCCTTCCAAGTCGCGGACGTTCTGGGAGAGGACCAAGACGGCGAACTGGTGTTCGACGAAGCGAACCGTATCGTCCACTACCGACGAGGAACTGACGACGACACCGAGTGGGACGAAGACGACGATACGCACGCAGAAGAGGGAGATGGGCCGACCGAACTGTCCGGCCGCTTCTTCGGCGAAGCGGTCCACCGAATCTGTGAACTCCAGCATCCGCCCGAGCGCTGGGACGACATCATCGACGACGCTCTCCGGTCGATGGACTACGAGGGAGCCGTCACCGAGGACGACCGCGATCGCGTGGCTGAACACGCCCAGCGAGCGAACGGATACGTCCGTCACGTGGTCGACAGCGACGACGCCGTCTATCGCGAACTCAAGGCAAGCGTGGAACTGGCCCACGGCTCCATCTCCGGAATCGTCGACTGCCTCGTCCTCGGTGACGAGACAGCCACTGTGGTCGACTACAAGACCGGTCGCGTCGACGAATCGAAGCTGGAGCAGAAGACCGAGTACTACCAGCCACAACTCGAGGCGTACGCTCTGATGGTCGCGGCGTTCGACGACCGTCCGGTTACGACGAGCCTCTACTTCACCGAAATCGAAGCTGACACCGGCGTCGAATTCAGCGCCGGGAGTGGCGACGGGTCGCTCGGAGAGCTCAAATCCAGCCTGGACAGGCGGCTTCGTGAGGAAATCGAAGCGCAGATAAAAGCTGAGTTCGACATGTAATCTAGAACGCCAGAGTTGGGGCCAATGACCCGGAGAGTCGTCTCGAACAGCTCTTCGCTCACTTCTCTCTCAATCGGCGCTATACTGTTCCCGATTCGCGACGAAATCGTCGTACCAATTGGACAGTTCGGTCACAGTGGTTGCTTCTGCGACAGTGCCGTCGTCTCCAACCACGCTGATAGTGCCGTCTCTACCCCAGCCGCAGACAACCGGGCGGGACGACTGTCCTTTAGACTCGGTGAATTTCACCAGTCGCTCAGTCCCATCCGAGGTCGTCCTCCAAGTCTCGACAAGATGCCGCAATAACGGGTTTCCGGGCGCGAGATAGTGAAGCGATGGGAACTCATCCGCACATTCGTCCGAGAACGTCACTGCAACCTCCTCATCGTCCGGAGCAATCACGGAAGCCAGAGTCCCCTCTGTGTCCAACTCTGGAATAGACTCTATGTCGCTGACTTCCAGTCGGTACGTACACTCTCCGAACTCGAAGCCGTCCCCGTATTCGGTGTCAGTCACATCTATCCCGAGCTCGTCGACGCTCGTGAATCGGATTCCAGCATCGACGAGAGCTTCGCTGCTGGTCAAGACCGACTCAAGGGATTGCACAGTGAACGGCGTATCTGCGTCGTAGTCGTCAGCACCGACATCGAGGATATCTGGATGGTTGAACGATTCCCAGGCATCGAGCTTCGCCTCGTCAATTACGTCTTGGGCGAGGGGTTCATCGATGTCGTCCAGCGATTCACCGACATCAACCCTGTCGCTCTCTTCCTGCTTCTCGATCCGGTCAGAGAACTCCTTATCAGCTCGCTCAACCGCATCTCGGCTTTCATCCCGCTCCGTCTCTAGCGTCGCGGAACGAATCTGGCTGCTGACTCCAGAGAGGATCGGCTGCATATCGCCAACAACGTTTTCGAAGAGACCAATCCGTGCGTCCAGTCGCTCGTAGATGTCCGTCTCGACCGTGTCCTCGTAGCTGTAATTGAGAATCGTCACCTCGTCGTACCGCTGTCCGATACGGTCGATTCGCCCGATACGCTGTTCGACACGCATCGGATTCCACGGGAGATCGTAGTTGATGAGAGCGCCACACTCCTGAAGGTTCAGCCCCTCACTGGCAGAGTCCGTACAGACGAGAATATCGACTTGCCCATCGTCCGCTGCGAACTCGCGCTTCACCCGCTCTTTGCCGACGTGAGTCCACGACCCCGAGTCGCCATCGTACATCTCGCCGCCGCGGCCAGAGTAGGTCGCGACAGTCTCACCGTGGATAGACACGAGGCTCTGACGGATGAAGTCCATCGTGTCCGCATACTGCGTAAAGATGATCGCCCGGTTGTGCCCCTCGTGATCCAGTTCGTTGAGATCGTCGATGAGTTGGCCGATTTTGGGGTCCTGGTCTATCTCCGCCAGTTCGTCGACGAACGACTCCAGTTCCTCGATTTCCTGGTCTAAGAGATGGAGTCCCTCGTCAGTGACGTTGGGGATGATCTCAGCGAGATCAGCATCTTCCAAGTCGCCCTCCAGTTCTTCCAGCGCCTCCACATCCTCAAGATCGTACTCGGAGAGCGTCTCCATCACCACCTGACGAGAGCCGCCCGAATCCGCTTCCTGAGCACGCTGTTTCCCCCTAAGCACTGTCCGCTGTCCCCGGAGTTTCTTGAGGCGGTTCTGGAGACTCTGCGAAATCGCATAGACGCTGCTGGTGAGACGTTGACGGTACGTCGTCATCACGAACCCAATCGCCCGGGATTCTGCCTCGTCAGACTGCTGGGCGAGCTTGTAGAACTTCCTCGTGTAATCGTCGATCCGGTCGTAAACGCGGCGCGTTTCGTCGGTCAGCTCAATCTTGTGCTGCTCTGGATTTCGGTCGGGGACAGTCGCATCAAGGAGTCCCACACGCTCGTACTTGCGGAGAGTGTCACGGGTATTCCGATGGATGAGCGCATCGACAGGGGTCGACTCCCCGAGGACGTCCTGAACGACCTTCCAGCCTGATTCCGAGAGCTCGTCGAGCGCTGCAAGGCGTTCGTTCCGCGAGAACGTCAGCCACTCCTCATCCGCTTTCCACGCAGGGTACAGGAGGTACTTCAGCTTCTCGTCCTCTTTGGCGTCGAATGGGTCGACATCGTGCTCGTCCATCGCGGATTCGAACACGTCGATGTACCCATCGTAGTGTTCGCCGTAGTCACTGGCGAGGTCACATGCCCGAAGCACGCGTTGTTTGGCGATAGACCGGGCCTGCTGGTCGTCACCCACGTCCAGTTCGGTGCCGACCGCGTCGAACACGAGGTCGGAGAGGCTCCGTTCACCAGGGAGCCGGTCTTGATACCGGCTTTCGGTGAGCGTCGCCTGTGCGGACCACGACTCGTCGTTGGAAGAGGTATCACTACCCACCTCCTTGTCCAGCGCTTTCGTGAGCGCACGGCGGGTTTCGAAGAACTCGACGAACTCGTCTTGATTGTCCCACTCCCCAGGGAGGTCGAGCAAGGACATCAGATCGTACAACTCGCCCGCATGCAACTGCATGGGTGTCGCGGTGAGGAGGTAGTACGCCTGCGTGTGGTCGCGGAGACGTTCCAGCATCGAGTAGAAGCTGCTCCCTTTGCGTCCGTTGTGGGCCTCGTCGACGATGACTGCGTCCCACACACCCTCTCGGTTCGACGTCTGCCGGCCGCGACAACTCGCAGGCACCTCGTCGCGTGTTCGCGTCTGGCCGCCATCCTTGGGGGCGACCTGATCCCATCGATCACGTAGTCTCGCAGTATGCCAGGACATGATGACGATCGCGGGGCCGCTGTTCTCGTCGCCGTCCTGATGGTCGTGGAGGAACCGCCACATGGGGCTCTCCACCCAGGCCTGTTCTCGTTCTTGGCCCTGGAGGTCGAGTTCGGACGCTCCTGGCGGGGAGTGTTCGCGTCCGAACGCATCGATGAAGGCGTACTCGTAGTTGCTTCCTCGCTCGTAGCGGTAGGTGTTCAGATTGAACTTCTCCCACATCTCCTCCTGCCACTGAACAGTGAGGCTTGCCGGGACGAGCAACAGTCCAGTCTCAAGCTCGTCAGTCAACCCGAGGCGAGAGAGTGTGAGCCCGGCTTCGATGGTCTTCCCGAGACCGACCTCGTCACAGAGCAGGAAGCTGTTCGGATAGGTGTTGACCAGCGTATCGGATACGACGCGCTGGTGCGGCCACGGTGTAATCGTGCTGCCTTCCTCGGCAAGTGCGAGTCCGCCCGGAGAGAGGTGCCCATCGGAGATGATGTTCGCCTTGTCGCGTTCCGTCGGCGGTGCTTCACCACGGGCGATTTGAATCGCTTCCTCGAGTTTCGTCTGCGAGTCCGGATCCTTCCAGTCGATGAGTTCCTTCTCGATGGCTTCCGGGAGGTCGTACACCTCGACGTAGGGGTGTTCGTTCTCCCAGAGTCGGTCGAAGGTATCGATGTCGCCGTCGACGTACGTCGACTGCTGGTCGACCCACGAACGGTGGACTTTGAACCGCTCGTAGTTGTTCTTCCACCCGCCGACGGTCTCGTTCACGCTCCCTTCGAACGAGAGCGCATTCCCATCATCGTCGTGAAAGATACCCATCTTCGGGTGGAAGATACGCCAAGAACCCTCGCGGGGAACGGCGACCTTGATGTGTAGACGACCTTCTCGGAGGAGTCGGGCGAGAAGTTGGAGCTGTGCGTCTAACTGCTCGTCCTCCAACTCTTCGAGCTCGTCGGTCAGTTCGTCGGTGAGTGCCTCGAAGATCGGGCGGTCGGTGGAGTAGAGTTCGGTACCGACGACGAGTCGCATCTCGCCGTCGTTCTCGAGGAGGGCGTCGATTCCTCGGGAGGCGACCGCGAGCGCGCTGCTAGAGAAGTACCCGGCGACGCGGTCGTAGCGAATGGATCGTTTGAGGGCAGGGACATAGAATTCATCGACTAGATACATCCCGTCGGCAGTGGGCTTGCTCTCGTAGATTGAAGACCAAGATCGATCCGGGAATGTCGACATTATGAGGACGTGACTCTGAGTTCACAGCATTCCCACTTATATTGTGTGACGGGATACTGGATATCCGAGTCAGGGTAAAGAAGGGAGTCAGGGAACTGCTGACTCAGTAGTCGTCGATGCCTGTCTGCTGGGTCTGCTGGTTGTCTTCAGCGAAGACGTTCGGGCTGAAGTCAGGTCGAGGACGTCTCGGGTTCGTCCGACTGCGAGGTCGCGGGCGAGTTCCCAGTCCTCGTGGTCGTGAGGGAGAACTTGAAGCAGAGCCTGAAGCGTCGCTTTGAACGTCGAATCGGAGTCGAAGTTCCGTTCACGAAGCCAGTCGCAGCAGGCGCTCTCTCCCTTCACGTCGTAGATGTGCATCGCAGCGTGAACCTTGTCCAGAGCAAGCCCAAACGAGAGGTCGTCAGGGTTCACCGGGATACGGCTGGATCGGTTCTCTGGTTTTTCATTCGCGTTCTGGACACGATCTGCGTGCCCCCGGAGTCTCATATCGCCCCTGCTTTTGCGCCAAGTCTTCGTGCTGCGCTTGATGTCATCGACGTCGACACCGATACCGTACCCGAGCTGAAGCCCCTCATCGTAGGAGAATGTATCCGATTCGTGAACGAGCCAGCAGAGGATGTACCACTCCGTGATATCGTCAAGATCGCCGATTCCTTCTGCTTCGAGATACTCGTCGACCAGGACCTGAGTAACCGCTTCGCGCGCCTCCTCAAGTGCACGCCGTGGAGGTACTTCGTTGTCTTCGTCGTCGACAACAGGATATGCGTCAGCGAAGACGCGGAGGGTTGGACCGAACGCGCTGATAATCACGTCAGTCTTGGTGAGACTTAGGCCCGAGTCAATGAGATCGCGTGCAGCGTTCTTCGCGGCCGCTCGTGTGTCTGATTTCACGTCGTTCCAGAGCGTCGGAACTGCATTCTCTGGATCGCGCTCCTGGTGCGGCTTGCGCCCCGTTAGCAGGAGAGTGCTATCTGCCGATGCACTCTCGCGCATCCCTGCTCGTTGAGGCATTTCGCTCGTGATAGGGTGCGTTGACGTGATAGTGAACCCAGAGTTGATGAGCGACATCGTCAGCGTGTCCCAGGCATCAGTTTCCTTGTGAGTGAACATCACCGTCATTACGCCGCCCGGTTCAAGGACCCGATAGAGTTCAGAGAAAATCTCGCTCATTTTTCGCTCGTAGGAGTCATTAGCGAGGTCTCGTTTTGAAGAACCATTTCCAGCGACGCCATCGAAGCGGTCCGGATTCGCTACAGCTTCGTTCTCTTTATCAGTGAGACTCTCTCGGAAGATGTCCGGGAAGACATCATCAAGCAGTTCGCGCATCCATACGTAGAACACGTCCGAAAGTTCGGCGTACATGATACTGCTGTAGTACGGTGGATCTACAACGACCGCACTAACACTATCTTCAGCTTGGTTCAGATTTGCAGCATCACCGACTGAAACATTAGCTGGGTCTGAGCCTTCGGGGAGATAGCCCACAAGTTCACCATACGACTGATATATTTTGTCGACGTACGAGACGAAGTCGACACCACCGACCGAAATATTATTATCTGTAAATACCCGCTTGAAGGCGAGGTTTTTGCCTTTGAACATACGGCTGGGATATCCTTTGCTCGTGTCCCAGTCTGCCAAACGACTATTCCGGTCGATCAATTTGCTGAACGAGAGGGTCAGCAGTGTAAGGATGGCCTCCGCAGTCTTTTGATTATGTTCTTCCTCAATCTGCGGCTGGAAGTGATTTATAGCGTCAACATATTCGTAATTACATACCAACTGTCGTGGAGAGAACAACTCGCGCCATTGATTGATACCGAAATTACGAGGCTCTGCTGTTTTGTTCCCTTCCGGAATTGGTGTCGATAAGAATGTCGAGAGCTCGAAATCAGATTGGATACGATCTCGGGCGGCGTCTAATGCTTCCACATCAGCTTCATTTGGTGACCGGAACCCATGGTGGCCGTCACTTTTCAGATATCGGACGCAATATACATCGTAGTCAAATTCGCCTTCGTTAAATCGTTCTCTTACCTCATCATCCTCAGTTACAACCCCACACCTCAGGCATTCTGCATCGCCTCCTCTGGAGACCGGGCCATTATCAGCATCAAACCCACGGAGATCCTCTTCATCTGGATTGACGATGACTTCGTACTCTACCGTTCCGTCATCTAATATCTCGGGCCGAACGACTACCCGTATCCCATCGCTTCTGGTTCGAATCCACCACTTGGTCACCAGTGGAATTTCCGCTCCACACGAACGGCATTGGACGTGGTACGTGCAAACGTAGTTATCGGGCGTGTGGCTTTCTCGGGTGCTGGGGAAGTATTCCTGAATTCGAGGCTTCGCCCTGTCGTCGACTTTCTTTGCCCAGCGTTTCACCTCGCTCTCGATATCACCTACTGCTGGAGCATATTCCAGCATGACTTTCAGAATCAGAGACGGTACTGGGTTGAGCTCGTTTGCATGGGTCGGAAGTCCATATCGAAGAGACTCATACGGAATCACACCGCCCCCAGCGGTTGGATCTAATACCGACGGAAGCTCACCATCCCAGTGTTCACGGAGCGCCTCGTGAATCTCTGCTCTCTCTGAATCGGTAGGAGACTGGGTGAAGGGACGGGGATACCCGTAGTGACTTTCTAAGTTCCCACTTCGTTGGTCTTCGGTCGCCTTCTTTCGTTCTACGTATTCGTTTAGACTGCCCTCGACCTCCCGGTTGGGCCCAATTTGCATCCAGCGAAGCAGGTCGTCAGAATCGATGCCTTGGGGCAGCACCGAAGCAAGAATAGCGAGCCGCGATGCCGGCGTCGGTCGTCGTGCGAACCAAGGGTGGAGATACCTATGGGGAGGGAGATACTGTGGGTTTGCTTCACGCAGGTTCTCAATGCCGACCGTTTTCAACGGGAGTTTCCCCTCGATGGCGAGAGGCTTCAGAGACGAATCCTCCTCCGAGTCGTGAATTGGATTTTCACTCATGGTTAGATATGATCAGTCAGTAGCGTTCGTAGTGCTTTTTCGCCGTTCGGTGAAGACGGGGAACGACACTTTGCGTGCCAGTAGTAGCACTCTTCGTCGCTCATTCGCGCGATACCACGACAGAACGCCCGCATCCGGTCAACCCGCTGAATGGGCTTTACACCAAGGAAGCCCAGAGCCAATCGAACGCCGACGGTCTCCGGGAGGAACACCTCGGCAGCACCGCCAGCGGTGAGTACAGACTCATCTCGGTCTGCCCCACGGAGCGTCTCCCGTACCAGCGGGAGGATAGAGCGGAGCCGACTCTCAGACAGCCGCGTGACTTTCATCGCCGTCCAGTCGTCCCACTCCCATCTGTCGACCTCTGGATCCGCTGACTCTCCGAACACCGATTCGAACGCTTCCGTCACGAGGCCCCGATTGGGGTTACCACGCTGGAGACGGTCACGACGAGCGGACGCCTGCGCCTCGGGCAGTAGTTCGTACAGTGTCAGCGATGCACCCTCGGCGTCGTCACGACGGACGAGCGCGAAGGTTGGGCGGCCCCCGTAGACGCTACTGCCGAACTGGCCTGCTCCGATCGTCTCATCTTCGGGGCCGAGCGTTGGTGGCGCGTCTGCGTCGGGGGTAGGGTGGGACGTCATTGCTGAACCTCTGCGGGTACTTCGACCGGTCCTCGGCCTTGAACCTTCACGTCGATGTTCGTCGAGCCGAGCTCGTCCTGGAGCTCCGCGAGTACGTCGTCTTCCGCGTCCGTGATTGGCTCGGGGTCGTTCAGATCGACGCGGAACTTTAGTTCGACGAGCGACGCGCCGTCGAACGGGTCTGGCTGGTTCGTTACACGGGAGAACTCGTCGATACCGCCGGTGAAGTCAGCCTGGTACGACGCCCCGGCCGACGACTCCGTCTTGTACCGCATCCGTACCGAGACGTTGTCTGCCCGGTCCTTGAACGCTTGGCGTTGGGCGATGAACGAGCCCTTCGACAGCTGATCGTCGCCACCAAGCTCGATAGTGACGCGATCAATGCCAGGAGTGCCGCCCGAGGAGGCTTTTCCGAGAGCGTGCGTCCGAACCTCGTTGAAGGCTCGGGAGGTCGCCATCAGACTCGTCGACCGCTCCCAGTCGTTCGGCCCGTCACACCGCGAACAGAGTCCATCAGGCCCCAGCTGGTCGACTTCCCGCCCGCATTGGTGACAAGTCAGCTTCTCGGGCTCGTGTTGAGGGCAGTACTGCTGGTCGACACCGATCTCGTTAGTACATCCTTCCTCTGCGCACGTATCCTTCGTCGTCTCTGGCGGTCGGATGACATCGTGGTGGACGTCGAGGAGCGCGTTGACATCGGTGTAGACGACGTACTCGTCGCCGATCTTGACGTCCGAATCACGAATGCTCGTGCGGACGTCCGGCGACCCGGAGAGCGGATTTGCCTTCCGCCAGTTCTCCGGACGGTCGTCCTCGTCACCGTCCCAGTAGGCGAGACCGTTCTCGCCAGCGGTGCTGTCCCAGTACGTGTACCCCGCGTCGTCGACCATCTTCGCCACCGTCTTTCGAAGCGGCTTGGTGTTGAGGAGGTACGGGAGCCCGGGCTTCTTCGCGAACTGCGTGACCAACTGTTCGGTGGTCATGCTGTCCTGGGTCTGCTGCCAGAGCTTCTGTTTGAAGAACGCGACCCCTTTCGGACCCGCGTCAGCGCGAATTAACCGGTCTTCGAGCGTCTCTTCGACGGCGTTGACGAGCGTCGTGCCACCGTTCGCTTCAGTGGCGTTGATCGCCAGATGCGTCAGGCCGTCTCGGTCGACGTAGTACAGGTGACGGTACACACCCCGGACGAGTTCACCCAAGAGTCCGTGCGTCTGATCACGGCGCTCACGGAGCTCCTCGATCTGCTCGTTGGAGAGGTCGGCCGTCTGCTGGGAGTCGTCGAGGAGAGCCTCGATGGCTTCCAGCTGACGCGCCTCGTCGATCGCACCTTGGATACGTTCCTTGTCAGGGGCGAGGAAGAGGACGTAGTTCTTGTAGACTCGGCTCTGGGTCTCGCCACCGTGCTTCGAGGCGGATTTCTGGTACAGCGTCTGAATCTTCTCCGGAATTTCACTCCCACCGTCGGAGACAGGGGCGGTGTCCATATGCATCACCGCGAGCTGGGGCTTGGAGACCTTGTCCGGAAGGTCAGCTGGTGACTCGGGGAAGACGACGGTCTTGAAGCCGCCAGTCCCAATCTCTGTTTTCTCTAGCCGGGATTCGAACCGATTGCGCGCCTGCGCGTCGGGCGTGTTGTCCACCCGCTGGTCGATGATACGGATGAGGTTTGGATCAGACTTGAACCGGACGCGCTCCTCGTCGTAGAGGTAGTAACACGCGACGTTCATGTCGCCGCCAGACAGCGCCTCCAACGCCGAGTCGTAGTTGTCGAAACGGATGTCGGGGTGGCCGAGTGCGGCGTTCATCTCCGCACGCGTGAGTCCGGTTGCTTGCTCCCCGTAGGCCAGGCTATGCCAGAGGACTGTTGTCGTCAGATGGCCGCCCAGCGGTGGAATCCCTTTCTCTGTCCACTTGCGGTCTTCGAGCTGGGCATGGGCCGTGTTGTCTTCGCTGTAGATGTCAGCCGAGACAGCCGCACTTAGGTCGACGAATTCGAACAGCGTCTCACGAAGCGTCGAGTCGATACTCCCGTCGGGAGCGTTGTCAGCGGGCGTGAGGTCGTACAGTCGAATCCAGTGGCGGTCGTAGTGATCGGGCTGGTGGTTCCAGAGGTAGTAGACCGCCCGTGCGAGGAGCTTCAGTGCGCCTCGGGTTCGCTGGAACTTCGGAATCGTGTCGATCTTCTCCGTGAGCGTATCGATGATCGTCGGGTGGAACGGGTATTCGCGTTCCAGCCGGTCGACGAAGCTGGCGTCCGTCGCCTCCTGCGGGAACTGTCGGTCACTCCCCGCGTAGTACTGGAAGTACGATTCGGCGAGCGTCTCTGCCTGGTCCCGTTCGATTTCCTCGAAGAGTCGGTGCTGGAGAACCTGGCCAACTTCGTTTTCGGAGGTCGGCGTGACGGTCTTGTGCTGTCGACGGCCGATCTGGTTCAGTTCGTCGATGAGCGTCCGAACTTCCTCTGCCTCTTCTTCGAAGGCAGTGTCCGCAATACTGTATACGACCGTGACCTCGTCGACCTCTGACGCGGTTTCGAGGAGTGAGAGAACGAAGCTCAGGGTCTGGCTGGCTAGCGTCGCGTTCCCGACTTCGACCGCGGACGCCGCCTCGAGGTAGGCTGCGATCTCGTCGATGAGGATGAGGGCAGGACCATCACCAAGCTCGAACAGCCCTTTTAGGGTGTTCCCGCCAGGTGCGTTCCGATCCTGATCATATTCTTTGATATACTCGTAGCCATCGAGGCCATACAGCTGGTAGGCGATTTCTCCCCACATCGTCCGCGTGTTCGGAGCGTTCGGGTCTGACCGGTCGCTCCGGGCGTTTCGGGCGTCGACGTGTCCCCCCACGAAGACAGACGTGTCGACGTTGAGCCCCTGATCTACCGCATCCAGATAGGCAGCACCGAGGTCTTCCTCACCCTCGACGAGATGGCGGTTCAGATCGTCGATATCTGTCGGATTATTCGCGAGGTGGTACGAGGCGATGAGGTCGTGCGTCTTCCCGCCACCAAAACGGGTATCCAGGCACAGAATACTGCTGGAGTAACCACCGCTATCGTACCCGCCAGCCGCGAGGAACCGCCCCGCGAGGTTGCTCAGTAGCGTCCGAAGCCCGTCGGTCGGGTACGTCATATCGAAGAACTGCGTCGCATTCCGATAGACTGGAGCGGCGTCGTCCGGCGAATGTGCGACAGTTGCCAGGCTTGCGGCGAACTGGTCCTCCTGTAGCGTTCCGTCGAGGACGTCTCCCCGAGGAGTACATGCGTCAAACAGACTCGGATAATCTGAGCTACTCATGAGTCTACCTCCTGCTGGCTCGGCTTGGAGACGATGATGAACTCCCCACGATCGCTATTGTTGATGAGTGCGTGAGCGATTTCTTTCGACTCAGCGATGTCGATCTTGATTGGCTCGCCCACCTCTGCATCGAACTTATCGAGTTCAGGTCCGGACAGATTCACTCGTCCAGACCTCCCCGTGTTTTTCCCTATTTGTTTACGAGTCATCCGGATGTTTTGTCTGGCTTACCGAAACAACATAACCTTTACTTAGACTAAGTCGGCTGAGTGACCCTATTGGACATCGACGGATAGGTGTTCAGGGCGCAAATTGGAGGGTAAACTTCCTTGGACTGGAACCTGCTGCGCAGAGATTCAACTGACTAGCAGATGAGTAAGAATAACCAAAATGGAAGGTAGCAGATGTTTACATCGTTCTTTTCGACAACTAGTGACCCGTTTTCTCGCACCTCTTTCGGGAGGCTATCCGTGATGATGAAGCGGTATGGTGCTTCGTAATCGAGGTCACGGAGATCCTCACTATCGTCCTCAGTATGCTGCCCGACACCGGGGTCAAACTCCGTCGCGATTTGTTCTGCCGACTCAGTATGTGGATGGTAAGAGAGAATGAACGGCAGCACTTTCCCCTCTCGATGGAGAACATAATCAACTAATCCGGCGTCAGTTGGACAGTACTCGACTTCGTATGCTTTCACCGCGAACGACAGACGCATCGCGTGGTCGAACGCCACAGTTCGAGCCAATTTGTACTCGAAGTCGAAATTGAGATCGTTCTGCTGACTGTATTCCTCGAATCCGAAGTGTTCCTGGCGCTGTGAGAGTAGCACAACGTGTCGAGGATTGCGAAGATAGAGTCGCGTTCGTCGGTGGCGTCGCAACGAATAGTCGTGAGACTCAGTTACTGCGATTCCATCGTCGAGGATGCCGAGGTAGCTATCGACCGTTCGTCTATCGACGCCGATTCGGTTGCTTATCTCTGTGTATTGGAGCTCCTCACCCCCCTGACTAGCAGCAATCGAACTCAGCCGATGAAGGTTCTCGGGGTTCTGAATAGAGCCGTATTTTGCTAGTCCCTTGTAGAGGTATAGGAGAAAGTGCGAACGGACAATCTCGTTTCTGATGGAGGAGTCGTCAGTCTGGTGTAACGTACCACCTTTTCTCAGGTAATCACGCGCAGCGTCATGGAAATCGTCGCGTTCGGATGGATTGAAGAACTCGAAATATAGCGAATTGAGGGAGTCGATCGCGGAATTAATGCTAGTGTCGGATGATTTCAGGTTGAGTCCCCTCCGAACATCTTTGATTGGATGCGGGCCAGCAATCCGATCAGACCGGAGGGATTCAAGCTCTTCCCTAAACTCGTGGTTGAAATCAACGCTCAGCCCTCCCTCTTCTTCTGGATGCCCGATGGTGTCAACAAATTTCATCGGGAGTACTCCCCAGGGTCTTTCGACGTGATCAATCTTATCGGCCTTCGTTAGTTCACGGAGGTTGACCTGCTCCTTGACGATTCCTGTCAGGAATAGATAGGTGTCCTCATTTACGAACTCTAAGAGGGTCTCTTTCTCATTCTCGTCAAGGTTCAGAATATCGACATCGTCTATGAGAATGTACTTCGTTCCATGTCGAGGAGCAATATGAGAGTAGAAGTAGTCAATTACCTGCTTCAATCGTTCAATTCCCTCACCCGGGCGTTCTAAATGGTATTGGGATGCCTCAAGGGGGAGGTAGAGTATCTGACGTGGTGAGATAGATGAGACTATGTCGAATTCAGGGTCTTTTGGAGGAAATTCGGTAGTCCCTATTAACGCCGCCACGAGTTGATACAGGAGCGTTGTCTTGCCAATCCCTGTCGACCCATAGATTGGATAAACTAAGTTGTCAGTCCCTTTTTCATCGTGCTTGTGTACCGCTTCCAGAATCTTATGGAAGTCTGAACGGGGTGTGAGATCTACAGCCTCCTCCAAATCTTGACCTACTCCCTCGCTCCACCATTCGTTATGACGCTCGGCGTCGGCGATGAAATCCTCTGCTCGGGATTCCTCAGTCATGTTGTCTATGATTATTCGGCCAATCATAAGTATTACTCCATCTTGATGTCGCTATCTGAGAGAGTACTCTCGTTCGCTCACGGCATATTAGGTGAGTAGAATAGAAGGGGACAAGGTGGCTGATATTGATTACAAGTCCAAATATCTCCCAATATGCCCGCGTGGGCCTGCTTGAGGGAATAATCCCCTCCAATATCTCGTTTCACTTATTTCAAAAATAGCGTATTCCGACTTACGCTAGTGGAAAGATATTTGTCGACGGTTGCCCATGTCGTTGGTAGATGCCGACGCAGGCCGACATCGAGGATGGGGAAAGAATCGACATCACGGTCCAGGTGGTGGCTGAACTGGACCGGCCAACGAGTAAAATGGCCAAGCGGCTCAAAGTCCGCGACACTGCGGGTAACGAGTTCCCGCTCGCAATCTGGAACAATAACGCGCTGAGCGACTTCGCTTGGGAGTCGGGGCGCTGGTACGAACTTGAGCACGCAAAAGGAAACGAGTTCCGGGGTGAGAAGAGTCTGAACGGGTCTTCACGACTACGCGCTGAAGTCGTCGGATCACCCGTGGATGACACCGACAACAGCAGCGCGTCAGAGAAGAGGTCCGGGGATCAGCTATTCGACACGCTTCAGGATAATCTTCCGTACCTCTCGCTGTTCCCCTTCGATCGCCACTTCGAGACGCTATCTGTCTACGAGTACCGCATCGAAGCCGACGACGCGTTCGAGGACAGTCCGATGGACGCGACGTACAATCTCGCAGCGTACCTCCGCTCGTCCAGTAACGCGGCCGTCACGCACGCGGGCGTGATGTCGCTCATATCTACCGAGCCGCTGGAGGCGTACCTGCCTGACCCGTTTACACTCACGGGTGAAACTCGGGTCACCCTCCGAGCTGACGACACGGCTGACAACGAGACGATGGTTCGTCTCCTCCAGCAGCTGATGAAGAAGAGCATCAGAACCGACGAGTACGAGACGGGGCGGGTGGACCGTATCCGCACGAAGGAACCCGTTATCAGTGGGCCAGAGGGACTCTTCGAGGCGTGTCTCGCATATCGGCTTAGCATTGAGGTGCTTCCCTCCGGTGACGCCTACGTCGGGGTTGAGGCTAGCCACCACGCCCGCAGCCAGGCGACCGTCGACGAGTACATGAACCGAGTGAGCGCGACGGTCGACGAACTCGTCGACACGCACGTCGAACACGACCCAGAAACCTACTCGACGCCCGGGAGCGGGCGACTCAAGGGCGTCTCAGACAAGCGGTTCACAGACCCGATTCCGGACTTCGGAAATCAGTCGCTCGCGGACTGGTACGAGCGAAAGGACCGCGTCTCGGACGAGATGCTGGAACAGCTTCGCTCGGAGAACCCGCGGCTCGTCGAAGTGCAATACAATCCCAACAGCGACGAGACGAGTGTCCACGTCCCGCAACTTCTCCGCGTCTCCCCGCGCAAAGAAGTCGTCAAGCAGTTGGCTCCGCGTTTCCATCGGGAGTGGGATCGCCGTGCGAAGATGCTCCCTGAGGAACGATTCCAGAAGGCGACGCAGTTCATTACAGGCCTGGATGAACTCCCGGCAGTCGAGACAAGCATCGACCCGACGCCCGTCGGGCCGAGTATTTCGTTCATGTCCACGGAGGTCGACCGCGCGGACAATCTCCGGTTCGGTAACGACCGCACCGCTGACCTCCCCGGCTCCGGCCTGAGTCGATACGGCGTCTACCGTCGTCCGTCCTCGTTCAAACTCCACTACCTCGTCCCGGAACGGTATGCAGACGACTTCGTTGAGTTCCGAGGTCGGATCGAGAAGCAACTCGAGGACATCAACTGCTCGCCGGACGAAACGTCCTACAGCGAGTACGTGTTGGGTCGTGAAATCGAGTACAGTAACGCAGCCGCTGCCATCAGCGATGTCGACGCTGTTCTCGCTGCTGTCCCATCGCCGACGAACGACTTCATTCAGGACGGTACCATCGACGACCCGTACGGGGAGTTCAAGAAGGCGCTCGGCAAGCAGACGATTCCGTCGCAGATGGTCCGAGTGGACAACCTCGACAACAAGTGGGTCGTCCGCAACACCGCGCTCGGTATCGTTGCTGGCGCTGGCGGTGTCCCTTGGCGTGTCGACCAGATGCCCGGTGATGCCGACTGCTTCGTCGGTCTCGACGCGACCCGTGACCCGGATACCGGACAGTTCCTCGGCGCGAGCGCGAACGTCGTGCTCGCAGACGGGACCGTGTTCGTCTCGAAGACGCAATCTCTCCAGTCCGGAGAGACGTTCGACGAGGACGCCGTTGTCGACGTACTCAAAGACGTTCACAGAGAGTTCGTCCGGGCCGAGGGCGAAGCACCCAACAGTATCGTCGTTCACCGCGACGGTCGACTGTTCGAAGATGTCGACGCCATCCTGGCCCCGTTCGACGGGACGGGAATCGACATCGACATCCTCGACATCCGGAAGAGCGGGGCGCCCCGTGCGGCGTTCCGACGTAACGAACAGTTCCGCGTCGACCACAAGGGGCGCATCTTCATCGCGCAGAACGACGACTACGGCTTCCTCACGACCACGGGCCGACCCGAATTCGACGATAGCGATGGACTCGGAACCCCGCGAACGCTCCGCATCGTCCGGCGAGCGGGTGAGACACCGATGCAGACGCTAATGGAACAAGTATACTGGCTCAGCGAGAGCCACGTCGGGAGCGCCCAGCGGAGCACACGGCTTCCGATAACGACCTACTACGCGGACCGGTGTGCCGAGGCTGCACGGAAGGGGTACCTCGTCAACGGCGAGATAATCAGAGGAGTACCGTACATCTGACCGCGTCCAGACGAGCAACCAACACGACAACAGGGGATTCAATTCAAATGGGGAACTTCGACGAACATCTCAACGCGGGGAAGGCCGCCGGACTACTTGCTGCCGTAGTCGTTGGCTTCCTCGTTCTTGACCGCGGTGGAGGCATCGGAGAAACAATCATCGTCGCCGCCGGCGTCGGCGGCGTCCTCGTGGTAGGATCGCTACTACCGGACATCGATCATCAGGCGTCAAAACCACGGCAAGCTGCTGGCAGTCTGGGGGCACTCACGGTCGTCGGGGGCGTTATCGGACTCGTCGTGTTCGCACCAGATAGCGTCGCGCTACTCGGTGGACTCGTGAACACACTGGGTGTCGGTGGGAGTCCGTCTACTCTGGGTATCGGTGTTCTCGTGATCGGTGCGGTCGTCCTCCTCGCCACCGGTGGTGACACGTTCGATTCACTGACCACGCATCGTGGGTTCACGCATTCCCTGGCGTTTGTCGCCCTCGTTGGCGTCACGGCTCTGGTCGCTACCCAACAGCTCGCCAGTCTTGGTGGCGTCCTTGGTGTCTTCGAGGGACAGAACGGTGTATTAGTAGCCGGTGCAGCTGCTGCCGGAGTTCTCGTTCATCTCGCGGTGGACAGCTAGTGGCACCACCGTGACTGATACCGCGTCACCAGAAATCAAGGACCAAACCAAATGAAATTCGATATACCACTCAACACGGACGAATCGGACGCCAGCCACGTGGAGATATTCAAGAGCTGGCGGTCGTTCTCCGACGTCTTCGAGGGTGCAAAGCGGATGCGCGTGGTCACCTACTGTGATTCGCCCGAGTTCATCCTCGACCTCTTCGAGGATCTGGAGAACTTAGAACGGCTGGAGGTCGTTGTCGGAGACGTCGACGACTATCGCGAGCGACTCATCGATAAGCCAGACCTCGCGGACCGACTGGAACAACTGCGCCGAGACGACAAACTGGTCATCTACCTCTGTGAGAACAAGGAGGTTCACTCGAAACTCTACTTGATCGAATACCCGGAGGAGGATCACGCAGGCGAGGAAGCCGATGAGGACGACCAGATGACACTCGGTGGAGAAGCGACCACAGAATCGGACTCGTCAGCGGAGGCCAGTGCAGCACCGGCGAAGGTCGTCATCGGGTCACCGAACCTATCCCGCAATGCCTGGTCGAACCAGACGAACGTCGGGGTCGTGTACGACACGACGGTAGAGAGCGACCTCTACGCACAGTTCGAAGACCTGTATCAGGATCACAGAGACTCCTATAACAAGGGGGGTCCTTTCCTCGAGGACCTCTCCGAACAGCTTGAGCAGTCGAATGACGACCGCGAAGAGGTAATCAAACTGTACACGGAGGGGCGCGTTGGGACACAAGACGAACTCGGAGAGGTCCATGGCCGCCTCGCTGACCACATCGATGCTGAAGTTGAGACGGTAGATCTCGCGCTCGATGGCGGAACAAGCTCCGAAGACGAACGCAGTCAATCAGCGGATGACGCCGCGGGAACCGATGAGTCAGCAGGGGACGGTGATCCCGACATGGCTGATGCGCCACAGGATCGTATCACGCTGTCACTCAGGGGGTACGACGAGTCGACGGTGAGTACACTGTCTCAGATGACCGATTTCGACGCGACGGTGTCGAACGATACGCTGACCACAACCCCAGACGCTTTCCAGCGGTACGCCCAGCAGGTCTTCGACGTGCCGACGATGCACCTGAACGAAGATAGGGATCAGCTCAAGTTCCACTACGACGGCACGGTCTACCGCGTCACGCAACCACCGAAGAGTCCGGAGAAGGTAGACGAGGCGCTTGAAGAGATTGAGAACTACTTCGCGACCGTCGACGACTACGGGAATTCCAATAATTCTACGGCGGTCAAGGCGCACATGTACGAAGCGCTCCTCTGGTTCTTCTGGGCCCCCTTCGCGAACCGACAAGCAGTCTTCTACCGACAGCACGGCATCAACCTCGACAAAGCGCTCCCCTACCTCTACATCTTCGGAGAATCGAACGGTGGGAAAGGCACCTTCTGCCGCTTCGCCCTGTCACTAATCAGTGGAAACCGCGTGGAGGCTCCGGTCGACGCTGACGAGATTGGCAAACGGAAAGTCCGGAATCTCAGATCGGCACACACGTCGTTCCCCGTCGTAGTCGACGACATCACCAAGCAGAAAGTGAACTCGTTAGATACGCTCCGGAACTACTGGAGCGGGTGGACCGGGGAAACGTCCTTCCCGATGTTCGCGTTCATATCCAACGACAAGCGGCCAGGAGAGTGGTTCCGGAACCGAGCCAAGATACTCCGATTCGACGTCAACTTCATGACCTCCCATCAGGGTGAGGCAGAAGTGAATCGCCTCATCGACACGGAGAATCCAATCTTCCAGTGGTTCGGACATAAATACCTGAACCGTGACCTCGTACTGGGAGAAGACTCAGATGCACTCCGTGAAGTCAGAGCCGCGATGCTGGATCTCTACGAATTTGCTGACCGCCCCGTACCGGACTACTTCCCGACCGAACCGGCCGAGCAAGCGTACGATACCGGTCGGGAGCGCTGGCGTAACCTCATCGACCGCGAGGATGTCGAGATTAGCAAAGACGGGGATACACTTCAGGTGACGTTTCCGGAGTCGATGAGCTTCGAGCTACATGAGTACAAACGCGACCCACCGATGACGGTTCGAATTGAGAAGCGAGGCCTCGATTTGATCATCAAGACGCCGGACGAGTTCTTCGACTGGCTTGGTGAGACGACTGCCGACGATCCCAGGGAAGGATTCCTATCTCGAGCCCGAAACCTATTGAAGAGATAACAAGAAATTCGCATAGATTAGCGCACTGTACATGAGGCGCTCCTGTAGCTCAGTGCTGTTGGGTACTTGGATTAATTGTCATTCGGCTATGTAGCCGGAGATTCTCGTCCAAGGGGGGAATACGATAGCCACGATCGAAATGTGATTTCAATAGAGGGGGCCAATTTCTATTTTAGCGTGTTCGGAATGGCTCTAGTCCAAATTCTTAAACCCTTCCAGAACAGACGTTATCGCATGGGAACTGAAGACCAAGAGGAGGAGAACCGGACGTACCCGATCCACATAGGGAATACGACGATTCGGTTCGACGACCCCGTTCAGACCGCAGAGACGATCATGATTGAAGCAGGAACGGACGAGGATAAAACCGACCAGAAGTGGCTCTACGCTCTGGAAGGAAAAAACATGCCCAAGGACACTCAGTTCGAGGGTTCCGACACCGTTGACCTCAGTAACGAGAATCGGAAGTTCTTCCGAATTGTCCCGAAGGGGAGCGGTCGGTCGTGAGTGAAGGTGAAACGCCCACCGGCGAGATGGATGGATCTTCTCCCCCAGCCAGGCTCGCAGAAGAGAATCTGAAACCTTCGTTTCAGGAGGCGCTTTCGGCTCTCCGGGAAAGACACACACCGGCAATCCCGGTCGGAAGACACGAGGGGGAAATCGCAGTCTGGCTTGGGGAGTTCGACTTCACTGTATATCAATACCCCTACACGCCAGAGCAAGCGGAGGTGTACATTTTTCTCCCTGAGAATTTCGTCAACAGCGATCCTCACTGGGTTATGACTGTTCCGCCAGTCGAACGTGCTGATCGGGAGGGATGGGAAGACAACAATCCTGATCGTCGTGACCAAGACAAGTATCTTCAGAACGACTTGGGAGTCGATCAGGGAATCACCTTCAGCCTACGGTGGTCACACTTGAATTTCAAGCCAGAAAAACCGGAGCACGCTGTGCGTGCGATCGAAGTGATTGACGCAGGCTTCGAAACGGGATAGCATGACAGGAGCGTACCGTGCCCGTGCAGTCGGTGAGAAGTCGCCACCTAGTCAGGCGGCAGAATTCCAGTTTGCGCTCAGTGAAGGGACATGGGAGACACTTGACCGATTCCTGAAGCCGCCCGAAGGCCACCATCTGCATGGTTTACCCGAGCGAGGAGCAATCGGAATCATCACCCCGAGCACGGGAGACAGAAGGACGACGTACCTGTTACAGAAGGTCGCCGAACCGGGTCCGGGAGACGTCTACTTTGACGGTCAGCTAAAGTTCCACCCAGACTATACGCTACGGGCAATCAACGAGGCTGCAGAAGTGCCAGGAGCAGGCCTGATATTCATCCACACCCACCCGGGAAGTGGTGCGACTCCGTCAGCCCCCGACAAAATAGCTGATAAAGAAGAGCTGTACGACATCGGTTTGAATCTCGGCTCAGAAGTCCCGCTCGCAGCGGGTATCGTGACAGATCGTCCTAACCCCGAGACTGGCCAACGCGAATGGTCAGTTAGAGCCTATGAGTTCGTCTATCCAAACTCATCAACAGCTAAAGGGGCAAGCCGTACTGGAGAGGAAACAGGTGAATTCACGCACGCAACAGCGGTCCGCGTTGTAGGCGAACGAATCAGAAAGCTCCCAACGATCAGAAACGCTACGGGGCCGGCTGGTACGGGCGGAGCGATTGACTCAGAGGCTCAGGGTTCGACGGTAGAGCTCTGGGGTGAACGCGGCCAACAGACGCTTGCAGGGTTCCGCGTTGGAGTCGTAGGCCTCGGCGGCGTCGGTTCGCTCCTCGCCGAACAATTAGCGCGTCTCGGCGTAGAAGAAACGGTCTTCGTCGACTTTGACTACCTCGAACGTGCGAACCTCAATCGATCTTACGGCGCTACATCTGATGATGTCGGTAAGCCGAAAGTCGAGGTGGCAAAGGAGATCGCAGAGCGGTCGGCAACGAACCCACAATTCACCGCACAGGCAGAATACGGAAGTGTAGTGGAGGAAGACGAGGAGCACGCCTGCCTTCCGCAACTGCTCGACTGCGATATCATCATCAACGCCGCCGACACGCATTGGGTTCGGTATCTTCTCGATGAGGTTTCGCATGCTCATCTTATCCCCGTTCTTGACGGAGGTACCGAGCTCATTCCGAATGATGATAAAGATGAACTCGACATCGGGTCTAGATCGCTCATCTCTGCTACTGGACCAGGGCATCCATGTCTTGAGTGCACTGGCCACTGGTTCCACGGAGATCAGGAAGAGGGCGTGATTCACGATAGAGAGCCAGATGCCGCCCGTGGAGCTGGATACGTTCAAGGCATGGATGACGGTGAAGAACTGGCAGATGATGGCGAAGGTGATGAGCGGGCGCCCTCCGTAGCCACGAACAACGGGCTCGTGGCATCACTCTTGGCCCTCCGTTTCCAAGCGCTTGCAGTCGGCATCACCTCACGAGCACTTGTTGGCAGTCAGGAGTATGATGCTCTCTTTGGTACGGTTGACTGGCAAGAAGATAGCAATAATGAAAAACGGATCTCATGCAAGGAGGACTGCAATCGGAAAGAAGCACTCGCACGGGGAGACCACTATGAGTTGCCGACTGAGCCCGATCCGACGTTCCACAAGATTCTTGAAGAACACAGGGAGGACAATCAGCAACAAAAGACCACCCCAGATGCTAAGGAGCAAGCCGAGAGAAGCGTATTTCAGCGCATTACCGCATATATCGCTCGTCTTGTGAACCGAGGTCTGAAGGGTCGGACTCAGTAAATCTTCCTTTGAGTTCGTCTAAGTCGGAGATAAGAACATCGCAGAGTAACTAGTCAGAAAGTATAAGCCAGAGGGTTCCAATACTGAGTGTATGACCAGCACGCGAGACGAGGGAAACCCTATCTATAGCCAACCCGGACAGGGAACAATCACCCACTGAGACATGGCGGGCGACCTTGGAGTACGTCTGCTTGCTCTCCGGTGTGATGCGTTAGTCGACGCTACGACGACCGCCATCGAAGACCTCGTCGATCATTTTGATGCGGATCTCATCTACATCGTCGAAGAAAAGCTGGACATGAGAACGGTGAGCACTGTCGAGCGGACGGCCTCATGTCCGGTAATTCACACTCGGCGTAGCGCTGTTCACACAGAGACGGTTGACGAGATCACCGTGTCCATCGTCAGTTCGCTCGACTTCATCGGTGGGGCCTCGACCGCTCGCGGGCAAGGAATCCCAGACGACGTCGACTACATCATCTGTGACGAGGTCCAGACGAGCGCCGACTCAGTCACAATGGATGTCTCGCTCGATGGCCTCGAACACCTCGCTCGCTTCCAGCATCGAATCGACAGAGAAGTGACGTTCCTCACCGGAGCCATGGAGGCCAGTTACGATTTCGTGTGGCAAGCTGACGTCGACGGTGAGGGCGTTCGCCTGCCCGTCCGCGGGATTTCACCAACCCGACGACAGGGGGCTCCAGAACTCGCCTGCATCTCGCTTGATTCGGGTGGCCGCATCGCCGTATCCACGACACCCGCCGATAAATTCGGCCTCCGGGCGCTTTCGGGTGTGGGCAAGGGAACCGCCCCGAAACTCGCTCGAAATGGATACGAGACGCGTGACGACGTCGCAGCTGCGACAGAACGGGAGCTTCGCGAGGTTCATGGGATCGGTGAGTCGAAAGCTCAGAGCATCCGGCAGAGCGCCCACGCACTGTCCGAAGGATGCGTCATCCGTCTCACGGACGAAGCTGTCCCCGCAGCAGAGTATAGTCCGTTGTTCATCGATATCGAGACCGACGGCCTCAACCCAAGCATCATCTGGCTCATCGGCGTCTACGACCCTGAAACAGACGAGTACGTAGACTTCATCGATACGGAGCCGTCACGAGACAACCCAGGAAAAGCCACTCGAGAGTTCGTTACGTGGCTGGCCAGCGAGTACGATCGCACATCACTCATCGCGTGGAACGGCCACAACTTCGACTTTAAACACCTCAGCCGGTTCATTCGAGGATACGCACCGGAGTACGCAGACTACTGGTCGGACTCCGTGTTCGAGTACGACTTGTTCGATTGGGCTGTGCGAAAAGACAACGCCATCCTCCCCGGTCGGACGAACCGGGTCGAAGACGTCGCTGAGGCTCTCGGACATGGGCGCGACTCAGCTGCTGCCGCCGTGGATGGGAGATCACTGGCGAAGACCATCCAGCGGCTTCTCGTGTCTCCAGAGCGCGCTCGTGACGTAGACTGGGACACTGCGCGGGCATACTGTGAGGCAGACGTCCGTGAGCTGGCTGCAGTCTACGAATCGATTGCTGAGGCGACACCCGGCCACAAGCGTGCCAACGTTCCTGCTGATGGAAACACCACACAGACCGGACTCATGGACTTCTAACAATGCAAGACGATCACGACACAGACCACAGCCAGACAGACCTCACGACCAACCCGAAGAACAAGAGCGAAGACGGTGATGTCGAGATTGAGACGGACATCCTCCAACTCACCGGCGAGGAGCTCAAGAGTACCTATCCAAATAACCGCTACTTCGGCCAAGTTCACGAGAACTTCGAGATTCCCGCTCGTGAGGAACAGACTGTTCCAGCAGGGGACGTGCTTCCGTCCAAGATAGCTCGAAGCCTTGAATTCGACCCGTGGAGCCACCAAGCAGATGCTCTCCAGGCGCTCGACCGCGGAGACAACGTGTGCGTGGCGACTAGTACATCCTCGGGGAAAACGCTGGTCTATGGGCTTCATATCGCTAGTCAGTACCTTGAGAATCCGGAGACACGGTCACTTATCGTATATCCGACGAAGGCTCTCAGTCGCGACCAAGAGAAAGAACTCAACGACTTCCTTCGAAACACGCTTTCACTGGATATCAGTGTCGGCGTCTACGATGGTGACACGAAGAGCGAGGAAAAGTCTCGCATCCGCGAGGAGTGTAACGTCGTAATCACGAACTTCGTTGGCCTGAACCAGTATCTGGAGAGTCACCACCTGTGGGCAGACTTCCATTCGAACTGCTCGCTAGTCGTTATTGACGAAGCTCATATGTGGACCGGCCTCGGCGGAATGCACGTCGCGTGGATACTCCGACGCGCCCAACGAATCATCGACTACTACGGCGGCGATCCGCAGTACGTCCTCACGACGGCGACTATCGGCAACCCCGCAGAACACGCTCTCGCACTCACGGGTGAGCCCGCAGCGGTTGTTGACGAGGATGGATCACCGAGAGGTGTCCGTCACCTCGTCTTTTGGGACCCGCCGATGAGTGGTGACGACGGTCTGACTGACGACATCGAGTCCCCGGCGCTGTCGAAGCGACCGGCGACAGTCGAGGCTCCGGAAGTATGGGCTCATATGTGCCAAAGCAACGTCCAGTCGCTCTTGTTCTGTGATTCGCGGAAGCTCACCGAACTGTCTGTCAACCGTGCGAAGCGGTTCATCAGTGACCGAGAGAATCGATATCAAGCTAGGCCGGACCTCGCGTCGTACCACGCCGGACACGGAAAACAGTCGCGTCGGGGGACGGAGTATCAACTCAAAGAAGGTCACCTCGACGGCGTCTCGACAACAAGCGCCTTGGAGGTCGGTATCAATATTGGCGGCGTCGATGGGACCGTCCTTATGGGATATCCGGGGTCGCGGCAGTCGTTCTGGCAACGAATCGGTAGATCGGGCAGAGGAACGCGAGATGCGCTTTCTGTGTTCGTCCCGAGCCACTCCACGCTCGACCAGTACATTCTCCAGCACCCAGAGTACGTCCTCGAAGAGGACCACGAGAGCGCCGTCGTCGACCTCGACAACAACCCCGTGTACCTCCAGCAACTCAACTGCGCCGCGCAGGAACTCCCCCTCACACGCGATGACGCGGAGGATTTCGGAGGTGAGGAACGACTGGAACGTGCCGTCGAGTACGGCCGACGTAAGGGCGACCTCGAAGGATCACTCGACAGCGGCGTGATGTACGCCCATCGCGACCGCCCGCAGGACGCGATCAGCCTGTACTCCTCCGGCGGAAACACCTTCGACGTCCGATTAGCTGGCGATGGATCGATTGATCACCAACCGATCGGCCGTGACCGGGCCTACAGAGACTACCACGAAGGTGCAACTGTTCTCCACCAGGGCGAGCAGTACCAGGTCGTCGAACTCCGAGAGGACATCCCACAGCCGTACATCTCGCTCGAAAAAGCCAATGTGAGCTATTACACTCAGTCTCAAGGCCAGGTCAACATCTACGACACGGTCGTCGAGGATTCGCGCGAGGTCGGGCCGTTCACGCTCAACTGGGGGTATGGAACGGTATCTGTCCACTATAGCACGTACCTCAAGCGAGAAATTGGAAGTGGAGATGTACTAGAAATTGGTAATGAAACCGGTGTCCCGCCTCTAGAGATGCGAACTCAGCTGTGTTGGGCTGAAACTCCCAACGATATTGAACGCGCGATGCTGAACAAACACTCTGAGTACCACAACCCGGAGTGTATTAATCTCCCACCTAGGCTTCATGGGTACCTCGGTGGCATCCACGCCGTCGAGCACGCTATGATCGCCGTCGCACCACTTGAGCTGAAAGTTGATGGCGGCGATATCGGGGGTTTAGCGACGAATCGGCTCCCGGGCAATCCAGAAAAGAGTGGCTGGTTCATCTACGACGGAATCGAAGGTGGTCTCGGGTTCTCGAGATCGATTTACGAACACTTTGAAAACGTCGCCCAGCGTGCGCACGATCTTATCGTCGACTGCTCATGTGGCCGCGACGAAGGATGCCCGGCCTGCACGATGGACGACCGCTGCGGGAACGATAACCGCCCGCTGTACTCTCCTGCAGCTACAGACATCCTCGAACATCTGCTCGGGGATCAGGAAGAGAACGATCTCAACGAACATCTACCGGAGACGGATAGCGACGTGACTCTCGTCGACGAACAGCGGCCACCTGCCTCAATCTCGTGATTACCGTTACTTCACCCTAAAGAACACCATCATGTCCAGCTACGACCCCGACAACTCCACGCCGCCACGAATCGACAGCCAAAGTACGGGTCAGCCGTCAAGAGCCGAACAACATCGTCGGATCATCACCCCTGCCCGAATTGGGGAGTATATCGGGTTTGAGCAGTGCCCACGATATTTCAAGCATACTGTTCAAGACATCAAATCCTCTCTCCATCATGATGGTGACGAGTTCAAAGAGGCCTTCCAACCGCTGAATATACTGCTAACAAAGGCTGGAGAGGAGTTTGAAGAGCGGGTTCGCGATGAGATATTGTCTTCAGAGGATGCTTTGACTGACTTATCTAGAGATGCTGAGCACTTTGCCCCAGATGATGATGCAATCATCGAAGCTCTCAAATCTGCTTGCGATAGCCCTGCGGCACCAACCGAACCAACGATATTGTACCAAGCCAGCTTCGTTAACCGTATCGGAGGATGGCAAGTAGCTGGTGATGCCGACCTCATTCTCATCTGGTCAACTGACCACGGGGCAAAAGCCCGAGTTATTGACGTTAAGAGCGCACAGGAAGAGAAATCGTATCATCAAATCCAGGCGGCCACCTATGTTGATCTACTAAGACGTTTAGTTGAGAGTTCTGGCATGCTTGAGAGCGATCGAATCGAATGTAGTGGAGGAATTATCACCCGCGAATCCGCGTATAAACCACCTTCCCCAGAAGTTGTCCCGAGTTTTGATGTAGATCCTCGAATCACTGACGTCAGACGGTTATTGGCCTCGGATGGAGACCTTGCCTCCATCGCAGAAGAACCATTTGAGGATGTACCTTACCAGCTGAATGATAAGTGTGCCAATTGTGCGTACAACGAGAGCTGTCTGACCGACGCTTATGAAGACGGTCACCTTAGACTGCTGGGGTTATCGCCTGCACAGCAGGCTACCCTCCGGGAAGATTACGGGATCGAGACGGTCGACGAACTCGCCAATCTTGCTAAACCCCCGGAGCCAGAGGATTGGTATCCGACGGAGTACAGCGGTGTTTCCTGGGAAAAGGAGACCTATCACCAATTGAAGAGTACGCCTGGAATCGGGGAGCAATTACCCACACTACTGTATCGGGCGAAGGCGATGGCGGATTATCTGGACCCTGACGGAGGCGAGATAATTGACCGCCCCGTTCCATGGGTTCCGGGTACGGGGCGCTGCCCAATACCTGAGGACGAACCTCCAGAGGGTACGAATATCTCCCACGACTGGCTTCACGGATCGATGGTTCGGGTCTACCTGAACGTTCAGGTGGATCACCTCCGGGACCGTTTGCTTCAATTGAGCGCACGAGTCTCTGCGACAGCTAGTGAGGCGGAGTCTCAGCGTATCTCTGTTGTCTCAGAGGGTGCCCCGGATGCGACACAGGAAGCCCACTCTGTTGAACGGAATCTGCTTGAGACTTTCATAACCCGTCTTTACAAGGCGATTAGGAAGGTCGGGGGAGAGATTGAGTTCTCAGGAGTTGAACAGACTGACCCTCCTCTTCACTTTTACCTCTATACTGGAATGGAACGGACCGCGTTAGATGACGCATTCGACCGCCATACAACCCCCGTCGTCAATTCGTTTCAGTCCGTAGTTGAAGGACCCCCCGGCCACGACCGGCCGATGGTGTCGCGCCTTCGTCCTACCGTAGCAACTCATACTGCAGTTCCGACTCCCTCTCCTGGGCTCCTCCCTGCGTACGACCATCTGTTCCCTGTTCGGGATGATGTTTACCGAAAGTCGAAAAGCAGCGAGGAATGGTCATACACACCGGCGGGCGCAGATGAAGACGGCCCCATACACCTGCGATCTGTATTCAGTTATCGGCTATTTGATTATCGAGTAACCGGTGACGCGCGATCGAGTTCAGGAATCGCACTCAATCCACGGGAGCGTGACTTCATCGACGGTATCCCCACCAGGGTTCGGTACGGGGCAGAGATTCCGCTCGGATACCTCTGGTCTGCTGTAGGCCGTATCGATGATGAATGGGTGGAGGAAGTAAAATCTCGATATGACGCTCCCGAGCAAGAACTGAATCGGTTCCGGTATCACGATGTTAATACCAAGACGAGGGAAATCGATACGGGGGATATCCTAGCTCTTGGGCGACACTTCTGCGATGTGCTTGAACACGTTGAGCGCTCTCTGAACAGCCGAGATGCCGTGCTCAATAAGGAACCGTATTCGATGGACCGATTACCCACAGATGCATATTCTGCTCCGTCCCTTGCGACAGCTTGCAGACGGTATTTGTGGATTGAGCATACGGCCCAGCGGAAAGAGGAATACGACCACTACCGGAAGCTCCCGACTCAGCGAATGCTCTCTGGGAAGTCGATTCCTGTTACGATCAACAATGTAGAGGAGAAAAACAGCCGCACTCTCCACGTTGAGGGAGTGATTCGGTTTGACCAGCCCTTCCGCCTGAACGAGGAAGAAATCCGCCGAGCTTGTCGTCAAAAGGGGAGCGATGGGTCATCCAGTGGGTCATGGATGGTTGCAAACCCCTATGACTTCGGTCGACTAGGGACCGAGACAATACAGCCATACGAGATTGAGTCTGGTGTCCAAGTCACTCTCGACACTCTGGATTTGGATAGCAGATCTATCTCTTTCGACGCACACAACTTCTATGGTGTTTCCGACGAGTTCGGACGAAGCCATGATAAATGGACTACTGAGGAACGTTATGACACTCCAGATAGCACCTCTACCCACCTTGAGAGTGGCGAGCAGGTCATCTTAGACCCTCAGACGGATGACATCACAGCTGGGCGGGCAAAGACGGCCTTAGACTATGCTGACACAAACGAACTCCACAGGGTGCTTGAACAAATTCGGTTCGGTGACAAGGTATCTCCGAAAGCCAGTAGCATTTCTCAATCTGGAATTGATGAGTTTGTGAATTGGCTTTCTGATTCCTTTGGCCCAGATTCACTTCCAAGCGATGAACAACGGGCGTTCATCACGGAAGCAGAATCACAAATTGTTGGCTTACAGGGCCCCCCCGGCACAGGAAAGACTGCCGGTGCGTTCGCACCAGGGCTGTGCGCTCGAATGTATGCTGCGGCAACCGATGACGCTTATTTCGCTGGGCTGGTCACGGCTCCTTCAAACACGGCGATTGATGAGTTGCTGGAGGATGTGGCAGAGACGCTCGCGGCAGCAAGCGGTGATTCTAGTGAAACGCCTTCTAAAATATCGACTAATCTGGAGAACGCTCACTTGATTCGCATCGCTGATGATGCACCTGAAGATGCCCCAGACAACGTCACCTACATAGACTACAATGACTCAGATGACGACCACCAGTTGGAGCAGCTTCGAACGTGGATCACGGCTGGGGGGAGCACCTCTAGCGAAACTGGTTCTGGAGGTCAGGCAACTTTGGGCAGCTTTGGAGCTTCCATTGAGGACAGTGGTGACACCGACAACCCCGTACAAACGCTTGTATTCGCTACACCGGCGCGTGCATGGCGTCTGGTGAGTAAGCTGTGTCCTGGTTCTGAGGATGAAGATACTGCCGATCAAGAGTATTGGGACGTGATCGCCGCTGATGAGGCATCCATGTTGACACTTCCTAACTTCCTCTTAGCGGGGAGTGCGCTTGCACCGGGAGGACAGGTGTTGGTCGGGGGTGATCATCGTCAACTCCCGCCTGTACAGAAACACGATTGGCCTGAAGAGGCCAGAAGAGATATTCGAGCAACTGTCCCATACCTCTCTGCTCTTGATTATGTCCGTCTCCTACGTGGCGAGGACGATGTATTAGAACAAGAGCGACAAGATGAGTGGGTACACGAACACAACGCCACACCAGATTCGACTGATATCCCGTTCTACCGATTATCCCGAACCTATCGGTTTGGGACAGTGACAGCCGATCTGGCCCACCAGACAGTATACCGTGCTGATGGTATAGACTACCAATCTGGACGTGAGTCAGCACCCAGTGCTGTCGTTGATGGTGATTTACCGGCTCCAGTGAGTGCTGTTTTATCGGATGCAGCGGTGACACTGGTCACGTACAATAGCGACGAGGATTACCAACAGTGGAATCCGATTGAGGCTTCACTGGCATCACGACTCGTCAAAGCTCGGAACATGAACTCTTCGGCCGGTGTTGTGACGCCCCACAACGCACAGCGAAGTAGGGTGACGGCACTTCTTGAAACTGAATTTTCTGAAGGTGAAGACCCATCGGGGGTTACAGTAGAGACAGTCAACCGTTTCCAAGGAGGGGAGCAGGATTTGATGGTGGTGAGTGCTACTGTTTCTGATTCTCAGTATATCTCTAAAGAGAGCGACTTTTTATTGAGTGAAAACCGGGTCAATGTCTCGTTGACTCGCCATCGGGAAAAGCTGGTCATCATCGCTCCTGAATCTCTCCTCGGGTACATCCCAGCTGATCCAAGCCTGTATGACGAGACGTTGATTTGGAAAGAAATCGCCCGAGGGAGTGGTGAAGCACCCACCGACTTTACGAAACCTCCTGTATGGGAGGGGGACCTCAGTGAGATACTCGATGGCGAACTCCCAGCCTCTATCGGTGATGATCCTGTTGTCAGAGTTTTCAACTATGAACCTGCAGAGCATCCGGTTCAGAGCGGAAACTCCAATTCATGAATGTGGATTTTCGCCATTTAGCGGGCGAAATAAGATGAGACTGCTTCTCTCAATGCATGAGTGCTGGCCCGACTCGTTTGGTCGACTCAGTTTTTGTAGACCTCGTCGATCGCGGTGACGAACTCCTCGACGTGTTGTGACCCGACGAGAACCGAGTGCCCGTTGGCCCGCTCAAGCCAGACGCCTTGATCCCCACGAACGTTGTAGGCAATCTTCCCCGGTGCCCAGCGAATCCCCCAGCCACCAAAATCGCGAAGGGGTCTGTACGTTCCTGACTCGTATCGTGCGATTTCCGACCACGAGATCCGACGGTACGACCGGTGTATTGGCCACATCTTGAGATAGATGCCGTCAGCTCTGACTTCCGTCTCGAGACGGAGACTGTAGAGGAACGCTGCGACGACTCCGATGATGACGAGTCCGAGCCACGAGATGGGCCCTAACACGAGCATGAGCAACGCAATACCCCCGAGAAGTATCCAGAGCCACCGCTGGCGAAATCGTTGCATCTCACGATACGCCGGCTCTTGATCCATCGTGATTGATCTAGTCGTAGCGCTGCTCACCGATGGGCCTATCGGCGACAGCCAGAAATTATATAGCGATATACGATTTATGTGATTTCGAATATCCATAAACCGGGTGATTTAGGGCTTCTACCTGTCGAATTGGGTTGTCTGGTGGCCTCGTGCGACCGCTTACGTTTAGCGCGATAAACGTAAACAGATTCAAGGAGGTGGCCGCCGTCTGCCACAGCGACCACGATGACACCGCCGAACACCCGGGATACAGCCCCACAAGACACCACTCCAGAGTCACGGGGGGACGCGGTGGCCGTCCTCGACGTCCTCGAGGACTACCTCACTGACAAAGGGAAAGGACGAGATGGCGAGAGCGGACAGTATCGACGACACGCCGACCGCGAAGTGAACCGTTTCGTCGAGTTCCTCGCCGGCGACCGATCGACGTCGTCGGTGACCTTCGAGGAGCTGACCGTCGAATCCCTCCGGGAGTACGCTCGCTACCTCTCTCGACAGGGCTGGACTGAGGGCACAGTCCGGAACTACTACGCCCACGTCTCCGGGTTCTGTGGGTGGGCGGCACGCGAAGGCTATCTGTCTGGGAATCCCGCCCAGCGCCGTCGTGCGAAAGAGCCACTGCCCGAAGATACCGGGCGAAAGAGCGGGGAACAGCAGGCGTGGACGGCCGAGCAGCGCGAGCAACTCCTCTCGTACGTCGACGAACAAGCGCACAAGGCAATCGACGACGTCGCGAGCGACCGTCAGGCCGCGATCAAAGCGTGTCGCGACCGGGCTCTCGTCTACGTCCTCTGCTTTACGGGAGTCCGAGGCGCGGAGATACTGGCCGACGACGGCGATGATCGACGCGGTCGGGATGGTCTGCGTTGGGCAGATGTCGCCCTCGAGGACAACAGTATCCAGGTCCTTGGAAAGAGCGGGAAGTGGGACGACAGACCACTTCCTGAGCCAGCAGTGCCCTCGATTGAGCGCGTTCGGAGTGTGCTCGCTCCCTCGAGTGAGGACTGGCCGGTGTTTCCGACGCTCGATTACCCGACGCTCATACAGACGTTCACTCAGGCGATGACTAGTCGGGGATACGATATCGGAGAGGTCGAAACCCTCCGCCGAGAGCAGGTGAATGACGGTGAGGCATCCGTTATCGAACTCCTCGCGGACTATGATATCGCACCACCGGCGTTGACGACCCACGGCGCTCGGACCGTTCTGAAGCGTCTCACGGACGAGGCGGGCATCGAATTGGACGACAAGCACGGTTATCTCGCGCCGCATGGAGCCCGACGCGGTGTCGGCGAGGTCCTCGTCAGGGCGTATGGCCACGCTGAGGCGGCTCGCTACCTCGACAATTCCGAGGAAATCGTTCGCGAACACTACTCACATATCGAGGCCGGAGAGCTGGCCCACCGCGCTGAAGCTGCCTTCGCCAAACACCGTGAGAAGCAACGACGCCCAGCTAAGGGGGGAGATGAGGAACACACAGAGGACAGTGGGGTGGATACAGAGTCGGAGACGGGGTAGGATATCTCAAAATCCCCGTTTTCAACCGTGTGCAACAGTCGGTAGCCGTTTCCCCGCGTGTTCAATCAGACTTCCGTGCCTGTCCGTCTCAGTAGCGCTCGAGCAGTTCTTCGATGTACGCGTCGAGGTCGTCGTGGTTGAGTCCGGCTCTCATGACCGCTTCGAGGAAGTGCTTGTGTTTCTCGATCTCCCCCTTGTCTTCCATGACTCGTTGGGCATTCGCTTTCGTGTATGCCTGGTTAAGTTCCTCTTGGAACTCTTCAGTGAGGTACACAGCGTACTTCGTCCGGGTTCTACGGGTGCTGTTCGGGTCGGGGTCAGGGCCGCGAGTCTTCTCTGTAGAACTTGTCTCACCCTTGGAACTTGTCGAATTCGCAGAACTCGTAGAACCCGTATCACCCGTGTTACTTGGCTCTCCTCGTTCTGCTTCATCACCGGCTTCATCATCGGTCTCCTGGGGGCGCTTACCGACTCGACCACTGAGAGCGTTGCCGAGAGCGTCATCAAAATCTCCGCCGGACTGCTGATCAGCGTCTTCGGATTCGGTTTCGTCTTCGGGTTCTCCGTCAGTCATGCGAAGTAGTCCTCCACGGCATGTGCGAGGCCATCGTAGGTCTCACGGACTTCCTTGGCCTTCTGTTCACGATGGCGATTCTCCGGTTCATAGGTGTAGATACTGTGGTTTTGAGCAAACGCGCCTTCGATGGCGACTGTCTCTGGGATGGTGAACGTGTGTTCTTCGCCGATGTTCTTGTGGAACCACTCGAGGCGGTCCTCGCTGATGTTGTTCCGAGTTACAGCATTGACCACCGCTCCTATGATCCCGATATCTGTTTGGAACTCGCGTTCGAGCTGGTTGATTTCCTGCGTAAGGAGATTCATCGAGAACGTCGCGATTGGATCTGCACGTGAGACGAACAAGACGTTGCGTGCGGCCAACAGCGCGCCGTCTGCGAGGGGTCCCATATTGGGCGGTGAATCAATGAGCACGTAGTCGTAGTCGTGCTCAATCCGGTCGAGTACCATTCCCAGGCGCTCCTGAGTCCGGCTGAGTGACCAGAGCTCACGTTCGAGCTGGAAATTGCTCCCGTGAGCTGGTAGGACGTCGAACTCGCTGTGTGAGACGATGAGGTCATTTACCTCGTCGAATCGGTCAATATCCGTCATGATGTCGTAGAGGGACCGATCCTCACTCACGTAGTATTCGCGCAGACCCAGCGTGATGGTGATGAACCCCTGGGGGTCTGCATCGACGACGAGCACGTCGCTATCCTCCTCAAGTCCCTCAGAGACGGCGAGCGCCCCTGCGAGATTGATCGTCGTCGTACTCTTTCCGACACCGCCTTTCTGCATCGAGATCGAGAGCCGATGTGTCATGGGTATCCCGTGTCCTCTGTAGAACCTGTGTGATACGGGTACTGCCAGTTCTACAGGTTATGTCGCGAAGTACTCGTAGAACGCGTATAAATCTACGTCAGACACGTTCTTTGGGTTATACACGATATACAAGTAACACGGGTTCTACAGGTTACACGCGAAGATTCGTGCTCCTCCTTGGCCTTACTACGTAGTACAAAGGTTCCACACAGAACCCGTGTTCTACGGGTTCTCCGAATAGATGCGTTTCTGGCGACTCATGGGCCGAGGGGCTAAACAAATGTAGCGCAGTCCGCCGATTTACCTCATCACCGAAAGGATATACGGTGTGAGTCCTTATTTTGAGTTGGCCAAGACTACGACACCCGGATAGGAGCGTCTGTGCGGACAGGTGACGAGGCAGAGATTGCCCCAACATACGGGGTGACCTCCCGCTGTCACGCTGACATCTTTAGGAGGGTGTTCCAGTGGGATCTCGCGGGTGGTGCCGTGGGAAGCCACTCCGTTGCAGACGCCCCGGTAAGTGCCGTAGTCTGGTCTTCCCCCAGTCACGACTCGCCGTGAATACGCGGTTTTGTGGGGGGAGAGAACTCGAGGGCGCGAATCCCTTTTTGTCGTCTCGTCGCGTAAAGTATCTGAGCAACACGAGCTCGCCCCCACCCTCCGAAAACCTCCACCATGCCATACCTCGCGATGCGTCCGAACGGCGACCGGGTTCTCCCCCTGGACGTCGGAGACGATGACACGATTCTGTGCCCACTCTGCCAAGAGTCACTCGGCGTTCGCCGATCACACTACAACCGGGGACGCTTTGTCTCGAAGCATTTCGTCCATCCGCGAGGCTCGGAGTGTCCGGGCGAGTCGAATCTCCACGCCAAACTCAAGACCATCGCGGCGATGAAACTCCGCGAGGTATTCGAGACAGCGTCTGTGGATCACGAGCGGCAAATCCCCGGGACGAATCGAATTGCGGATGTCGTCGCGACGTTCTCCACCGAGCTGTATCCCTTTGGGAAGGGGCTCATTGTCGAGATTCAGCACAAGCACGACGAGAAAGAGATCGGCCCGATCACCGGGGAGTATCTGAACGCGGGCTACTCGGTGTTCTGGGCGTACCAGTCCGATTTCGAGGGTCACGACATGACGTTCGCCGAACACCGCGTCAAGCGGCCGTGGCCCCACGCGGTCCCACTCGTCGAGGGAGTCGACGGCTATCCTGACCCCGTGCAACGATTGTTGGACCCCGAACCGGCCGAGGAAGTGCGCCTGGAGGTGCCGTTTCCGACGGAGTATCTGCGGGCCCACGCGCTCGAGGTCATCCCGCCGCTGCGCGGCTACTACGATGCAGGGCGGTCTCCGGAGGGCTGGGAGCGAATCGACACGGTCTCGCTCCACGGCAAGGGCCGCGAGCGAGCGTGGGTGAACGTCCTACGCTCGCCGTCGAACCACATCTTCCTCGAGTTCTGGAAGAAGAACACTGAGGACGGCGAATCGGAGTATCTCATCACTCACATCGGGAGTGAGTTCCCCGAGCGATTCGAGGCGTTCATGGAGGATACTCGGACGTGGTTTTCTTCAGAGGACGTCGACCAGCAGGTTGCACACTGGGTGGGTGGCGCGTCGTTGAGTTTCCGAGGGACGACGCTGTGCGAGTCGTGGTTGTCGCTGGTGAAGGTCCCGTTCGGCCCGGTGAAGTTCGTGGTCGCCCGCCGAGACATGAAGGGAAACACGCGGACGTGGGCGGTGAACTACCGGAGCGGCGATCTCGGCCGGTTGGCGGTGTTGCGACACCCGATTCGGCGCTTGTTCGGGGACGTCACGGACACGGCCGCTGCTGTGACGGAGACGGGGGCCTCGACGGCGGCTCGCGAACGGATGGCGGGCAATTCGGCGGACGTAGTTCGCGACTAGAGCTCGTCCCAGGCTGGTGGTTCGGGCGACCCGGCGACACCTGTTGGTCCGTGTTCGTGGAGGAGTGCGAGGACATCTGCCGATGGCGACGGTGAGATGCCCGACGCACGGGATTCCGACTCCGTTTCCGTTTTTGTCTGCGTCAGCGCGTCGGACTCGATGTGAATCTGAACCGGGGGTTCGTCCGGGTTCTCGGTCAGGATCTCGATATCGATTGGTAGCGTCTCCCCGCGCTCTTCGTAGATGGCGTCGCGGCGCTCGGTGAGCCGGCGGATGATGCCTCCTCGATTTCGGTGCGCTCGTTCGTACTCAAGGTACTGTTCGACGGTTTCGACTTCTCCCATCATCGTGATTGCGGGGGTGATGACGCGGTAGTTCGATGTATCGAGGAGTTTCTCCGGCGGGAGTTGTTCGAGGACGGCGGCGTCGTGGCTCATCGGGTCACACCCGTGCTCGCTCGTGTTCGCTGGGGCTGGTCGCGTTCTCTGGGCCGAAGCGTCCCCACGCATCGAGGTGCGAGCAGGCATCGTCGACGACATGTTCGATTGCGCGTTTGGTCGAGTCGGCTTCGGGTGGGCGTTCGACGATACGTGCGAGTTCGAGGGCGTCCTCGAGGCGGATGTGTGGGTGTGCTCGATAAAGGGCTTCGACGACGGCCTTCGCGAGGGTTTCCGGGTCGTCTGTGTGGCGGTCTGTCTCGTCGAGGCGTGCCCTGACGACGGCACTGAGGTGTTGCACACGGCGGGCGCGGGCGATGCTGGCGTCGACGGAGTCCACGTCCGGAGTCGGGGTTGGCGGCGTCGGCTGGTGGTCGGTCGTGGTTCGGCTGGCGGTGGTGATTTCGGTATCCATCGGGCAAGTCCCTCACCGATCCTGGGGGCGACAAACGGGGCGCGAGTTCGATTCCTACGCAACAACTATACTGACTCCCTACGTTGAGTGTTGCGTAGGAAAATGGCCTCGGACTCGCCCGACAGCACCGACGACGATTTGCCTGAGCCCCCGGATGAGTTGGCGAACTGGGTCGTGGACCCGCTTCAATCCCAGAGCATCCCGAAGCTCGAGCGTGTGATCGAGTACGCCGAGGAGTTGATCGCCCACAAGTCGCGACCCGTCTCTGTTGGGGGGGCGGACGAGAGCGAGGAGGCAGACGGGACTGGTGAGGTTCGGGGCGGTGAGACGGTTGATACACTGCCACAGAAGGACCAGCCTGCTCCGGAGCGCCGGCGTCGACAGAAGGAGTTCGAGGAGATGTCGAAGTCAGAGCGGATTGCGCTCTCGGATGAGCAGTTGCGGCGGTACGGGACGGTCGAGATACGGAAACTCGACTGTGGCCCTGGCTGCAAGCAGTGTCCACACGGCCCGTATCGCTATTGCGTCTTCAGAAATAGCAAGGGAACGGTGACCTCGAAGTACGCGGGGAAAGCGAGCGGCGAGTAGGCGCCATCCCCCCTCTCCCGAGTGTACTGATCGGTAAATCCTGAGCCATTCCCCCGAGGTCGCGGCCTTGCTTACCCGCCGGATTCGTAGAAGTCAGTAGTGGACGTCGACGGGCGTGACGTACCACTCTTGGTCGTCGTCGGTGTCGCCGGTCGCGATGGTTTCGAGGAGATCGCGGTATTCCGAGGGAGTACGAATGGCCGTTCCGTACTCGTCGTAGAGGTAGTACATCGGGCCGCTGTATTCCCCGACGCCGTACATCGCGTACCGGATGTCGCCGGTGTACGTGTCGATGTAGTCGTCTTCGTCGGTTGCGAGCCCGAGTGGATTCCAGGGTTCGACACTGGCTTCAACGCTCGCGCCTTCGAGGATTTCTTCATCGGAGAGTTGCTCGAAGCCGGCGCGGATGACGGCGAGTTTTCGTGAGAGTTCCTTCATCGTCGAGTGCCACGCCTCCTCGATGAGTCCGTTCCCGGTGTCGCTGTCTGCGGGGACGGAGCCGACGTCTCGGAGTACTTGGGGAAGCGAGTCGCTCCATCGACCACCGTCGGTCATGAGCGTGCCGTAGTCGAATGTGGGATACAGTGGGGCGTCGTAGCCATCGAAGAGGCCACGAGCGATTCCGGTTGCGTCCTCGGCGCAGTGGGCCTGCGAGACGACGCGGATGAGCATGTGCATAGGGAGCTGGAAGTGGAATTGGGATTGGATTTGAGAGTCGGGTCAGGGCGAGATGAAGAACGTTTCATCGCTAGCGCCGATACCGAACAGTGCGCCGGGGCCGTTTCCTTCAGGGTCCATCGACGGATAGAGGATGGCCCCGGATTCGAGTTCGATGACGGGCGGCGAGTCCCCGGGTCGGGCAGTCCAGCCTTCGCGTTCGAGTTCTGTATCGCTCATCTTCCGGATGGCGACGATTCGCTGTCCTTCGATCTGGTCGTCTGTGTTGGGTTCCATTTGGGGATGGCCTCCGCTGCGCGGGGCCGGACAAATGAGCCTAAATTAGGCGTCGCCGTCGGGGAGATACACAGTTTCGTGGGACAGGATTAGCTACACTCGCTCTTCGTCGACGCTGTCCCACAGTCCCTCGTAGTACTCGACGTGGTCACGCTCGGTTTGCGAGCGATATGCGAGAGTTCGACCGTCGTCGTAGGAGACGACGATGGCCTGCTCAAGTGGGGAGGTCTCGTCGTCCTCGTAGTCGACGCGTGTCTCCCACTCGTCCGGGCCGGGGAGCGCGTCGGGTTCGTAGATGTCACCGCCCGTCGCCGCCCACACGGGGTCGTCTGGTTCTCTGACGGCGGGTCCGTAGCGGTCGCGGAGCGTAGGCGTCGTGGGCCACACGCCCCGGTCTGTCCAGTAGGCTCGCATCTCTCGGAGGCTTCGACGGACGGTGCTGCGAATGGAGAGTTGGTCGGCGCGTTGCCACCCGTCTCGCGACCAGGACTCCCCGTTGTAGGCGACTTTGTGCGGGCCGTTCCAATCGAGCCCGACGATATCAGCGGGTGGATCGCTGGTGAGCGTTGGCTGGGTGAGTTGCTGGATGACGTTCCACTGCTTGGGTGGACTAGCGCCGAGGAGATGCACACGCTGGCCGCGCCAGTCAGCGTAATCGGAGAACTCGTTCGCGAGGATATCCGAGTAGCCCATCGAGTAGCCGAGGACAAGCGGGGTTCCTGGGACCTCGGCGTCCCCGATGATGGCGATTGCTTCGTAGCACTTCGGGACGACGATGAGCGTCGCTTCTGGGAAGTCGGCTTTGAGCTCGCGGGCGGCGTCGACGTAGCGATGAGCGGCGTCGGGCGTTGGTGCGTCGCCGATGACGCCGATTTCGGGTTCGTGGGTTCGGAAGTTTTCGAGATACCGCTCGAGGTCGGGGTTTTCGAAGTCGTTGTCGAGCATCCCGAGTGGGATGTCGACGTTGCGGAGGTGGTCGGTCTGGAGGCGACAGTCCTCGCGGATGCCGGTGACGAAGCCGAGTTCGTGGGCGTCGGTCGCGAAGGGGTGTCGCGAGAGGAAGGCGACGTACTCAGCACGTCGAGCAGTCTCGATATCCTGGACGTGTATCGACGAGCCGGGGCTCGTGTGCTGTGGTTGGGCGTGTGCCATATCTCGAATCTGCGGTGAGAAGGTGGTGATCGGCTAGCGGCGCACGGCGCCGCCGCCAACAAACGTGCTCCTGGTGGTCACGCCGACTAGGACGTTGTCGGTGACGCGATTTCGATTGGCTTGGCCGAGTCTGCCCCGGCCTCGACGAGCGTGGTGAGGCCGTTGAGGGCGTTGACTGCGATGGGATTCTCGAGGTGGGTTTCGACGGTGGCGTATCCGTGGAGGGATGCCCACTCGACGGCGTCGGCGATGAGCGCACGAAGTGTGTTCACAGGGTAGGCGAGCAGCGGCGTTTGTACGGCCACAGATGCCAGCGTGACGGCCGCCGAGTTGTTGCGAGGGTTCGGCTCTCCGGAGTGGTCACGGACGGCGAGCGCGGCTACCAGGGCGTCCTCGGGGGTTCGATACCCAAAGCAGGCGACGAGTGGGGCAGGGGTGGTGTCTCCAATGGTCTCGTCCACGCCTAGGCTATATTTCTCGAAGAGCGCCTGTGTGTCCGGTGAGAGACTGCCTCCTCGACGGCCGAGCGTGTCTTCTCGGGTTTGGATCAGGTCGCCCTGTGGGATGTCCTGCAGTGAGGTATCCGCCCCACCGTGTGCTGTGCCCCGGTCGGTAAGGTGGGACTGTTCGGCGTCGACACGACCGGCGGGCCGCCGGGCTTCGAGTGAGTGTTTGGAGAGGCAACGTCTGTAGCGACGTCTCCGGTAGGTTCCTCCACCGACGCGCCCGCTGCGAGACTGCCACTCGCGCAGGTCTGCGGTGGTGGTATCGAGGTGTGTGAATCCGGCGGCTCGGTACATCGTCCCATCGTTATCGTTTTGGACGCCTGCGTAGGTGAGGAGACGGTCGTAGCCTTCGAGCGTGGCACACCGGCAACACCGCGAGAGGAGCCACGACCCGGTGTTCGCGGGCCGGTCGGGATGGGCGGCAAAGCGGTACAGTTCGAGGGTCTGTCCATCGGCGTTGTGTCGTCCATTGGGACGGCCGAGGACGGCCATTGCAACGTCTCGCCCCTCGTAGACTGCGGTGAGCGCGATTCGGAACGGCTTGGTGACGGGGTCGTGCTGGTATTGGACGGTCGGATGTTTGAGGAAGCCGTTGACCCGTTCGCGAGCCCCGCGTCCACGTTCGGCGCGGAGTTCGAGGTGGTTGGTAGTGGGTGCTCCGCCGGGCGCGACGAGTCGGGGGTCGCAATCGCGATAGGTCCGATGGGCGTGATAGGAAGCCAAGGAGTCGAAGCCGGTCGCGACGATGACGACTTCACCGGAGTCGACCATCGTTTCGATCTCGTCGACGTCGGCAGTGGTGAGAGCAGAAGGATGTCCAAGACAGAGTGGGCCTCCTGGTGGGACGTACCACTCGATAATCGGAGTGGCGTCGTCGCCGACGTAGCGACCGACGGCATCGAGGTAGGGAAAGGCGACGATATCGCCGGGGCGAAGCGGTCGTATCACTCTGGACTCGGGGTGAGGGAGATACACAGTTCCAGGTCGGGTGGTGAGGTGTGTTGTTCGCGGACCGGGGGCGTCAGGCGCTCGCCCAGCCGAAGAAGAGGTACATGTTGTCGCTGAGGTGAATACAGCCGGCGGGTCCCCATTTGCTGTCGATACGTGGGTCCTGGTCACGGATGAGCTGGCTGGCGTATTCGTGGGGGTCGGTATCGCCGACTTCGTCGGCCGGTATCTCGGTGAACGACGTTTTCTCTGCTATTGTGCCGGTGTAGCCGGCGTGTCCGTGGCGGTATTGCGCGTCCTCGACAGCGTTCTGGAAGGCACTTTTTGCGTCTTCTCCGCTCGAACGGGTGTAGAACGTGTGTGCTCCCATTAATGGGCCTCCTCGGTATCTTCGGGATTGGAGCCGACGAAGAGTCCGGCGGCGTCGTCGGGCGGCCAGTTGTCGCGGCGTGCTTCGCAGGTGGCCCAGAGTGCGAATTCGATGTCGGAGACGCGTTCGCTCCCGGCCATGTGATGTTCGTGGCTACGGCCTATCGTTTCGAGATCACGGCTGAGGTGGAACCAGGCGTATTCGGTGACGACTTGTTCGGGGTTGTTGAGGACCGCTGGCGGGACGGCGAACGCTTCGTGGTCCCAGAAGGCCCACATCTCGTCGCCGGAGCGAATCTCGTGGTCACCCGTTGACTGGTCGGTGAGTCTGATTTCATCGGCGGGTTCATCGACGCGGATGACGCGGAAGATGTGGCCCCCGTCTCTGGTGACGAAGACCATTCCCGGGTGGAGTTGCGCGTAAATGGGTTCCTCGTCGTCGAAGACGTGGCTGGGGCGGGTCATCAGTGGAACTCCACGTTGTGGCTTCCACACTCGTCACACCAGCAAGCTCGCGTCTCGAGTTGTTGGTGCTCTACGCTGTCCAAGTAGCCTTCCCCGTCGTAGATTCGGGTTTCGGTTCCTTCGACTTCGTGGTTGAATGCGACTGACTGCCCGCAGTCGAGACACTCAGGCATCATCGCTCCCCCGTGGTGGCGACGCGGTCCGCAAGCACAAGGTCGTCGTAGGTGCGGTCTTCGCCACACTCGACGCAGAAGACGCCGTTCTCGCCGATGTCTGACCCCGTGATGGGGCCGTCTTTGCTGGCCTCGACGTCCACGTGGCCGTTCTCGAAGCGATGCACACCGCCGAATTGGACCTGGTGGATTACCCAAGAGAAGCGCTCGCCGCCGCACTCGGGGCAGGCGAGGAAGCCACTTTCGTGTTGGTTCGTATTCGTATGTCCGATGCTGTCGCTGTGTGTCATCTCGTGGTTGTCCTCCACCGGCTACGGGGAGCCACAAACTGGCGGTGACTTCGCGGCCGGGAACGGGCAACGTGGAATCGTAGACGTGCTTCAGGACGTCACGACCGGCGTGATCGTGTAGGCGAAGCCGGGTACAATCCAGAGTTCTGGTTCTGCGCTCCCGTATTGGGGTGGCGTGTACTCCTCTGGACTGTCGGGGACGTGATACCCGTCGAGGAGGTCGACAAAGTCGCCAGCCGATGTGACTGGGACGCCAGCTTCGTCGTAGAGATAGAACCACGGTTCGGCTGGGCGGTCCCCGAGTGGGTCGTCGAGCCAGTCCGTCCGTCTCCGCGCTTTTTTCAACAGGCGAAGGCCGTCTTCGCTGGCCACAGGCACGGCATCGGGGAGCGCGCCCCATCCGACGGTGAACGGTCGGATGTCGGACTCTGGAGCTTCGTGGATGAGGATGAACGTCCGGCCGTCGAAGCCGGTCGGGAGATCGGGGATGGTCTGGCGGTCGTGGAACGCGTGAGTGGCCTTGATGATGGCCTCATAGTGCGAGCAGGCGGGGACGACGGCGAACGCAATGTTGTCGACGGTGGGTTCGTAGCCGACGGCGATCTCGTCGAAAACGGGCGCGTAGGCGTCGGGGTGGGCGTTGGCTTCCTCGAGTTCGTGTTCGCAGTCTGCACAGAGGTCGTCGCCTGCGGTTATGGGCCGGTCGCACTCGCTACATTCAATCTCGGTGTTATTCGGGTCCGAGTCGGCATCGGGAGTTCCGGGCCCGTAGTGTTCGTTCTCGTAGTAGGTGTCGCCGAAATCCTCGGGGCTGTAGTAGTCGCGGTCGTCGGTGGTCATAGGAGGGTGTATCTCACCCTTTATACACCGCTGTCGTACTTAAGCCAGATTGGCGGTCAGGCTTCGTCGTCCGGGGAGTCCTCGTGTCCGTGTTGTCGGCGCTGCCGGACCTCGAACAGAAAGCGGGCGTTGGCTTGCTCACCGTTGAGAGTTCGCTGGTCGAGTGCGGTATCGGCGAACAGCGTGCCCTGCTGACCGGGGGCGGCCTCGAGGGGGTCGGTGGTGGCTCGTCTCGAGCGGATGGCCGAGAGCGGCCGGTCGTCGATGAACTCGTCGCTCCCGCCGGTCTCGATTCGCGAGGTTCGCTGGCGGGTATCGACGTCGACGCCGTGATGGAAGAGCGTGGTCTCGAACGGTTCATCGTTGAACGCGAGCAGTCCGTGTTCGTCGACAGTCTTGGTCTTCGTATCGGCCGTGTGGTCGGTATCACCGTCGCTGTCAGCGTCGGCGCCGATGACGAAGACGGATTGGTGATGGACGGTGAACGAGCGGTTCTGCGGGCTGGAACTGGCTGTATCGGAGCTCATGGTATCGGTCGAGTTCGTGGGTGGTGGTCGTATCACCGGGGCGAGACAGAACGGGAGGGAATTGCCGTCGGTGACTGATCCCGCGCTTTCGACGGGGGGCACAAACAGGGTGCGAGGGGCAACCGCGCCCCTCGATGCGTGGTCGGCTATATGTGGAAGTGCCAGTTTGCGACGGAACGCCACGGACCGCCCCAGTCGCCACCTGATTCTTCGAGTTTGTAGTCGTGGACGCCGCTGAGGAAGGTAACGATGAGGTGGTCGGCGTCCATGCTCGGATCGAGTTTCCCGGTGATGGTGATGGGCCCGTATCGTGCGCCGAGACGTCCGGGGTGTTCAGGGGTACAGGTGGTCTCGTCGATGGTGTACGCGAGGGCGATGATGGCTTCGCCGTCGACCACATCGAGATAGTTGATACCGTAGTAGCCGCAGGCGTGGGTGTAGTGTAGCGCACCCGTGATAGTGAACGTCCCGTCGGATTCGATGACGGGCTCGTCGAGGTAGTCAAGATTGAGGCGCGCGAGTAGCGGACTGTTTTTCCGGTTGGCGTGGGGTGTATTCGTGATGGTGACGTCTTGGAGGCCGTGATTCGCGGCGGTTAGGGGCCCCACCCAGGCGCGGTAGTCGGGCTTTTGCCACTGCTCGGAGCCACTGCGTCCCTCTTCTGGTTCGACATCGGCGGGAAGGACGCCGGGGCCGACAAGCGACGTCGGTGCCTCGGGCGTCGACGTCTGGTCGGCGTCGGGTGTCGATGGTCCATCGGGGTCGTGGTAATCGTCGCCGTCACTGCCTCCCGCTCCCGGGCCAGTGCTTGGCGTGGGAGTTGCGGTTCCGGGGGTGGTCCTCGGTTGGTCTGCGGCGACGGGTTCTGCGCCGAGGAGTCCGAGACAGCCGGAGAGACTGCTTGCTGCGAGGAGGCCAACCCCGGCGAGGGCGCTTCGGCGGGTCAAGTTCCTTCTCAGCGTTCGAGGTCGCTGGTGATCTCCAGCCGGAGCTGAATCTACATCGCCTGTCGATGCGGTCGCTGGCGTCCTGGTGTGGTCGGTCGGTGGTTCGTTGCTGGTGGTGGTCGGGTCAGTCATGGGAGGGAATTCCTTTGATTTATTGATGCTGAGGCACGGCGGCGGGTCCTGGCAGGCAATTACTGGTTAGATCGCTCCGGTGCTGTCCTCGGTGTTCTCTTGGCCGGGTTGGTCTGGCCGCTCGCTTCGGTTGGTGCGGAGCTCTCGTTCTTCACATTCTGAGAGGGCCTCCTCAGGAACGCTGAGGTATTTGAGCGCCCACTCCTCGATTTCTGGGAGCGTCATCGGATGGGGAAGTTCGTGATGCCCGACGGGGCGTGCTAGAAAGGTCCCGTCAGCGTCACGGAGGTCTTCGTTGAAGTACCCGAGAAAATACCTCTCGAGCCCCTTCACACCCGGGCCATCCATGATCGTAATCATATCAAATGAGTCGACAGACACCTCAAATTCCAAGCTGAGTGTCGGGTACGTGGAGGGGATATTCACACCTATGTTAGGCTTAGTTCAAACATAACTTCGCGCAGTCCACATTTCCACATTAAATGTGGTGGTTGTGGCGTCCTCACTAGGTCAATCGGTGGCGTAGTGGGTTGTCTGGTGTCTCGGTCTCGTCAGGCGGGGACCTGTGCGAGGAGTTCTTCGACGGCGCTGACGGTGTCGTCTTCGCCGGCGTCTTGGAGGGCGTCGATGGCCTCTCCGAGGTGCCAGCGGGCATCGGTTCGGGCGCTGTGCATCTCTCGGCCACGCGCCTCGCCGGAGAGCTCAGCGGCGACGGCGGCCTCGAGGTGATGCCAAAGGACGCCGGCGCGGAAGGTTTCGACGAGCGTGGTGGCACAGTCGGGGAACTGGGCAGGTTCTTGGATATCCCGAAGGCCGTATTCTGCGCTGAGTACCTGAAGCGTGTGGGCAATTGCGACGAGGTCCTCACCGAAGGGATCGCGGTCGGTGTGGAGGAGGTCGTCGATAGCGTCGGCTCGGGCCTCGAACAGTTGATCGCTGTCGGCGGCTCCGAGTGAGGTTCCCTGCTCATCGAGCCGGTCGAGGGTGTCGTCGACGAGGCTGTGAACGATGCTACGTGGGTTCAGTTCGTGAGAGGGCGGTCGCGTCATTGGCTGAGTCATAGCGAATCACTCCGGAGTTCCTCGAGGGCGGCCGGGACGCCGTTGCGTTCGGCAAACTCGAAACAGGAAGAGTGTGCTTCTCCACTACCGGCGGTTGCAACAAGTGCGTGCGCGGTCTCGAGCATCGTAGAGGATGCTCCGGGTGCGGGCTCATCGAATGCGTCCCAAGAGAGTGTCTCCCGCTCATCGGCAAGCTCACCACAGAGAGGACACGTGACGGAGTGGACGTCGATCCAGCGGTCAGTCATGCGTCTGGCTCTGTGGAGTGGGGCCGGTCGTGTCAGCGTCGTCTTCGACATCGACCACGATGACGTCGCAGGCGACGTAGGGGTCTGTCCCGAGGCGCTCGAGGAGGACTCGTTCGGCGGCTGCTTCCGTCGGCGCGTCGACCCGAAACAAGTCGTCGATGGCGAGGATATACGTCGGCATTAGTAGCCACCCGCCTTTGAGTGAGCGACCGGCTCATTCCCGTACGTGACGGGGATGGATTCGATGGATTCGAGCGCTTCCCAGTCTTCGAGACGTTCATCGGGGTTGCTGTCGAGCTCGAGGTCAGTCGCGGTCTCGAAGGTGAGGCCGATACCGAGCGTGGTCGGATTGGACTCGGTGCTCTCAGCACTCTCGACGTCGCCGTACACGTCGACGCGCCAGATGTGGGCGCCAGGGATGACGGTGAGGAGTTCTGTCGTTGCGTCTGCGATTGCGAGGTCGCGGCCGACCATGCGTGTCGTGAGGATTGCTTCGTAGTCGTTCATAGGTTCGTAGCGGCTTGGGCCGCTCTACCGCTCGCGGAGGAGACAAACCGAGGCGTCGATTCACTCCTACGCAACAACTGGAGTGTAAGCGAATCCACTCTGTTGCGTAGGAAGCCGACTGGGGAGGGATACAGCCTACCGCACACACCCCTATTTCGAGTTGTAACTAGCTCCTGACCCCCCTTTTTCGTGTTGTAACACACCCCTGTTTCGAGTTGTAAATGTGCTGTATATGTACGCCCGAGGGTTTGTTACGCGGTTTCAGTGTTTTCGACGTCGTGTTTTCGGCGTCGATGCTCGCGATAGACTTGGCAGAAGCGTTGGCGTTGACTCCGAAGATTCGATTGGGCGGTGCGAGCCCGGCGTGCGCGGTCGAACGCGAACGGATCGCGATACTGTACGTGCGTCGGGATTGAGACGTGGGCGAGGTCGCCGCCGGTTGAGACGCCGAGTTCGCGAAGATAGCGCCTTAGAATCGCCTCGGTGGAGTCGATTTGCGAACGGAGCGAGCGCAGTGTTCGTTCGTGGCCGGTCGGGTTCTCATCGAGGGCGTCGTAGTCGATCTCGTTGATGTCGATGTCTTCCCAGCGGAGGGTGTCGTGGGGCGGCACAGTTACCTTGGTGGGTGCTCGTTTCCGGTCTCGACCTCGATCTCATCGACGAGTTCGTCGACAGTCACGTAGAAGGGGCCTGACCAGTTCCGTGCGATATCGGGGGCGTCGTCGACGCGAGCGAGTTGGTCTGAGCCGCCCGTATCGTCGGCGACGAGCTCACCGTCGGGAGTGAGCGCGTGCTCGATGGGAACAAGATATGTTTCGGTGTCGTCGCTGGTGACGGCCCGGCCGTGGTGCCAAATTTGCGGGTGGAACGTGACGCGGACGTGCGTGGCGTCCGGGTGGTCCTCGAGGACACCCATCGTCAGGCTCCGGCCTCGGCGGTATCAGTGGTCGCGTCGGCCGACGGACGGGGAACGGTTGCGCCGACGCTCGGTGGGTCCGGGTCACAGTCCTGGTCGTGGAAGGTGTCGTCCCGAGCGTTCATCGAGGCCTGTTCTATCTCGTCGTTGGCATCGGTGTCGTCTCTGTCGTCTCTGTCGTCGTGTTCGTAGTCGTGGTAGTCGCCGGCGACGTAGAGTGCGATACGGCCGGAGATCGTGCCGTCGGCGTGGGCGGTGAACAGGACGTGTTCCGTGTCGTATCCGAAGTGGTTGACGGCGAGTTCGTGGAGCTGTTCGGCTTCGTAGCGGACACGCTCGGGCGCGTCCGTCTCGATATCGAAGGTCATGTTTCGAGTCCCTCACCGACTCGGGGGAGACAAACAGACGCGGGAATGCGTGTCCTACGCAACAAAGTGAACTCATCCGACGGCCCAATCGTTGCGTAGGACGAGCCGAACTGTCTGCTGGTCACAGTTCCCCGAACGTGAGCTGGCTGGTCGAGTCTGCAGTCTTGCCTTCACGCTCGTTCTCACTTTGGCTCTCACACCCGGCTTCGAGCGTGGTGTTGCTGCTCTTCGAGCCCCTGGTTGCCCCTTTGCTGGGCATTTGCGCGAGCGATTCGGCGCAGATTCCCAGCGGGCAGTCGCCGTAGTGTCCGTCAGCGACGGCGAGCCGGTCGCGAGCGGCGTGTGGGTGGACGAAGTTCCCGCCGTGTCCGGAGGGGCGCTTGCACTTCGTCCCTATGTCGGCTCCACACGTGGGACACCGGATTTCGAGGACGGGATCGCGAGGCCAGGTTCGGTCGCACTTCTTCCGATTACAGGAGACGGTCATCGGGGTGTCACGCGAACTCGTCGAAGCCGACCTGCGCGGTGTTCTCATCGTCGAGGGCGACATCGAGGGCAGACTCAACTCCTGTCGTGTGTGCCGTGGGCGGTTCGGTGACGCGCTCGCCGTCTTCACCTCCGTGTTCAGCGTCGGCCTCGTTATCGACGTCGTCCATGGCGTCGTCTACCGACGGTTTGGTCGCGCCGTCGTCGAGTGGCACACCGAAGAAGCGAGCCAACACACGATCACGCCCGTCGGCATCGAGGGCTTTCACTGGGTGGTCGCCACGGGCGAGTTGGGCGACGCTGACGAACCAGACGCGGTGAGCCTCGAGTTTCAAGGCATCACCGAGCAAGACGTACCCGGTGAGGTCGTTGAGGACGAAGTTCAGAACCGCCATTTTCGCGCAGATCGAGTCTTTGTCGTAGCCCAGGAAGACGGCGAGGGCCTCCGGAGCGATTTCGCGGAGGTGGTTCGCGGTATCGACGATGAGTCGGCCACTTCCACAGCCGGAGACGTCTCCGATGACGAGCGGGTCTTCGGGGGTGGCGTCGCGGAGGTCCTCACCATCGGGGAGGTTCATCGCTGCCATCGCGCGGCTCACCGCCCCCGGCGTGAAGTACTGGGCGAAGTGACTGCTCGTCAGGCCGTAGTGTTCGTACACGCCGCCGAGAACGTCTTCGTTGGTCTGTTCCATCGCGAGGACGAGTCCCCCGAGGGCGTTTGCGTGCTGAGTTGCGAGCTCTCGGACGGTGTCTTCATCGCGACCGTCGTTCGCATACCGGGCGAGCGGTTTTTGATACGTGTCTTCGTCGCCGCTGAAACTGGCGAGGGCGAGGTCGATCCAATCCGAGAACACCTGATACGGCGAATCGCCGGTCTGCTGGCTGATGGCGTCGAGTGGGTCGGTGACGAGTTTCCGATGTTCGCGTTCGAGCAGCGTCGTCATCGGTGATAGCCCTCCGCTCGGGATTGGTGTGAGACCGCGATTTCGGGGCTGACGAAGCGCCGCGCTCGGTGCGGGACGTCGATGCCCCGGGAAACGGGGAGGAAGATCGAGTCGCGGCCACCGCAGACGACGCTCGCGAGCAGTTCGTGTTTGCACATCACGCGCCACGGTGCGGACTGCTTGTACGGACACGCACAGGTCAGGGCATCTCCCCACGGGATGAGCGGGTACTGACTGCCGCTCTGGTATTCGCCGACCAGGAGAGGGGCGGGGAGGTCGATGCCGTAGTCAGCGAGTCGGACGGGGTCATCGGTCTGGGTATGCGAGAGCGCGGATTCTCGAAGGACGTACGTGGAATCGAGGGTGCGGTCTCGAGCGAAGGTGTCGGGGTCGGTGTCGTCGTCGACGAGGACTATCCCGACGAAGGCGTTAGGTTCGAGGAGGCGGTCGGCGTCGGGTGTGGACCCGATACACGTCTCGATGAGTGAGCCGTACGACGAGTCCTTGAGGACCTGACTGAGGTTGGGCCCGGGGATGAGTTCGCGATACCATTTTTCCCGGCGCTGGCGTTCCTCCTCGAGAGCCTGTTCTGGGTTGGGTTGTTCGCGAGCGATTCGGAGTCGTGCTGCGAGGAACGCCGGTGCATCCGCGAGGGTGGCGTCATCGTCGACGTGGTCGTAGAATCGTTTCTCCTCGTGGATGCGAGCGGCACAGGAGGTTTCGGCATAGGCGAGGCCGAGTGGTTTCTGCTTGACGCCCTGCCAGGGGAGGGTGGCGGGATCTGTCGGGTCGTACTTCCACGGGTTGTAGCTGCCGAGAAGTTGGTCGCGGCGGACGGGGCCACCGCGGATGAAGTCGAGGCGGATTTGGTGTTCGATTGGTTCGACGTTGGCCGGGTCGCGTTCGACGTCGTACTCGTATTCTCGGTCGGTGTGGGCGAGCGCCCCCGGCGGGAGGACGAGACTGGGCACGTTGCCGTCGGCTGTATAGAGTGTTCGACAGGACATAATTCGGTGACTGGTGCGGGCGTCGGAGGGACGCCCCGCTACCGTTTCGGGGGCGACAAATTGGCTAGGAGTGACTCTCAGAGACCGGCGAGGAGACTGGCGAACTGGTCGAGTCTGTCGTCGAGACGCTCAGGCGAATAGACTGTTTCCTGGCGCTCGTAGTAGGCCGCGAGTTCTGAGGCCGAACCTGAGAGCGTGCCGGGGTCGGTGTCAGTCGCGATGGTGAGCGAACAAACGGGAGCGTACGCCCGGCGGATGACGTCTTTCACGGCGTCAGCTGAGGTCTGATCGTCACCGACGCTGATAATGAGCGGTTCATCCTGCTGGGATTCGACGAGGTCGTTCGCGAGGGCAATCGCATCGGCGAGTGGCGTTCCTCCACCACAAGAGGTATCGAGAAGGGATGACTGGACGTGTCGCGTCTCGATGCTGAACGGCTTGACGAGGCGGGCGTTGCCGTGGATGAAGTCGATAATCGCGACACGAATACCGAGAGTCTCAGCGGCGAGGGCAAACCGAGTGAGAGCCTGGGTTGCCACCTCTATCTTCGCGGGTGACCCGCCTCGCATCGACCCCGAGCGGTCGAGGATGAGGACGAGGGCATACTGTTTCTCGTTGCCTATCGTCCGGCTCTTGCAGACCCGGGAGTCACCGATGGCGAGGCGGTGGCCGGCGCGAGTGTCGTAGGCTCCGGCAGAGAGTCCGCGTCGCGTGCTCTTGCGGCGATCGAGTCGGAGATACATTTCGAGCGTGTCCGCAACGCGGCCAGCGCCGTCTTCGATGGCAGCCCACGCATGGGGTGGGACAAGATCGTCAGCCACAGGCAGGATTTCGAGGTCGGTGAGGCTCTCCGGAGAGTATCCTACCCCTCCACGCTGTCCGCTGTTCTCCTCACGTTCGGTATCCGGTGTCTGCTGGCGGCGTTGACGGTCGAGGTGGTCAGCGAGCGCGTCGAGTTCGTCTTCGAGTGCCCGTTCGTCGACTTGTTCGCGGTCGGCTTCGGTGCGGGCTGCACGCTCGTCGCCGGCGAGGGCGTCTTCGTACGCTGCCTGCTCGTCGCGCTGTGACCGTGAAGAACTCTGTGCGTGGGCTGGCCCGGCGGGGAGGTCCTGCGTCTGGTCGGCCACGCTACCCGTAGAACTCGTAGAACCTGTGTTCTCTGTACCACCCGTGTCTCCAGTCTCCTCACCGCCCTCGACATCGACGCCGGGGGAGCCACTCTCGCTTTCACCCTCACCACCACTCGCACTCTCACGCTCGCTGGACGACGGCGACTCTTCGATGTCGTCCTCGGTACGAGGTTGATGTTCGTCCTCGAAGTTGCCGAGCGTGAGCTGGTTACGCTGTTCTCGAGAACGGTCGCTCCACGCCGAGTCATCTGCTCCAGATGAGTCAGCGGGATTCGGTTGCACTCTTGGCTCGTCTCCAGCACGGGGGTCTGTTTCTGTTTTCGTTTCGTTAGCGGCTCCCGCTTTCTCGCGTTCTCGAGCCCGCCTGGTGGCTTGAGCAATCACCTGTGCCCGAGTCGGAGATTCAGGTGTAGAATCGATGCTTGAGGGATCGCTGGTGTCACTGTCAAGTCTCTGGTCGCCATCACCGCTGGCGTCGCTCCCACTGTCACTGGTTCCGGGAGAGGGTGCTCCAGCCGCACCGCCAGCGTCGGTGGCGCTATTGGTGCCATCCACGTTGTCGGGGGTCGTCTTAGAGGGCTCGGCGTCGACGTCGTCGGGATGGGGGTCAGCCGTGACTTGCGGTTGCTCGAAGATGTTCTGATGGGGGTCGTCAGTCGCCTCTCGTGAGAGCGTGACCTCGTTTGGATCGAAGTTTTCGGGCAGAGATGGCTCGGCGTTCTCACCGGGCGTGGCTGAGGCGTCCGGTGTGGCGTTCTGAGGCTGTCCGTTTCCACTGGAGATCTCCCCGCCACCGTCAGGATTGGACGCCGACTCGGAGCGGCCTGTGGCGTCTCCGCCAGGTTCCTGCTGTTGTCTCTGTTCGTCGCCGTCGTGCTCCTGAGATTGCCCTTGGCCGTCTCCCCCCGCTTGCTCGTTGTCTCGGGCCTGCTGGCGGTTTCGAGTGTCGGCCTCGAGGACGGGCTGGATATGGTCGGTCCAGGTCTGAATGACGCGACGGGCGCGACGGACGGAGGCGGTCTTGTCGTGGGTGTGGGTCGTGTCGTCGCTGTCGGCACTCCGAATCGCGAGTGCGTCACGCGAGAGGGCGCTCAGTTCGGTGTGGATGGCCTCGAACGCGTCGCGGTCGGCCTCGCCTTTGAAGCGGACTCTGTCGTCGGCCTCGTTGAGGAGGACAGCCGTGATACCGGTTGGATAGATGGCTTCGTCGTAGAGACACGAGGTGACGGCGTCCCAGAACGAGTAGCGAACCTCCTGTCCGTCGGGGATGTCGTCGGGCGTCTGTGAGTGGAGTCGGCGGGTGAGTTCGAGGCGGATGCCAGCGTTGTCGCTGAAGTTCTCGCCGTGGATGGCCTCGCTCTCGATTGCGCCGTCTTCGATGATGTTGATGAGGTCGTGGACCTGCTCGTGATACTGCGCGTCGATTTCGGTGTCGAGCAGCTCACCGATGGCAGTGATCGCCGTCTTGAGGATGTGTAGCAGTTCGTGGAAAGCGAGGCCGAACTGGTGAGCGTGGTCAGCAGTGAGCTGATCGTTGAGCGGGATTCGCGTGAGGTCGGCTTCGTTTCCCGTGACGAGCACGAGATAGTCAGCATCGACGCCGGCGAGGAACTGCTCGGCCTGGGCACGTTCGATGGCGGTGGCGTCTGAGGAGACGATGGCGTCGACGTCGGCGGGCAGGACGGCGGCGGTCTGGACGCCAGCGGTGATGACGACGTCGACGGTCACATCATCGGGGAGATGACCGAGGATGAACTCGCGGAGGCGGTCAGCCCGCTGGGTAGAGATTCGGGCTCGTGTCGCGGCCTGTGGCGTGAGGTCGTCGACGACCTGTTGGTGATTTCGGTCTCGGTGACGATGGCTGAGTGACATGGGATGGTAGGGGACGAACGCCCTCGCTGACGCGGGGCACACAAACCGACGTGGCTCTGTTGAAATCCTCAGTAACTGATAGGACACGCTTGCGAGATACAGAGGGTGTATTCAGCAAGGGGTTTTGAGTGTGGTTTCCTCGCCCGAGGTCGATAACGCTCGTCTCAACGCCAGTAAGCCGTGAACCGCTACATCTCAACCCACTCTCTGCCGGCTCAGGCCATCTCGACGTTCGCGAACTCGAAGCGTGCTCCACCGTCTGTGGCCTCCAGCAACTCGACACGCCAGCCGTGTGCCTCCGCGATACGCTCAACGATGGCTAACCCCTGCCCCGTCCCGACACCGCCCGAGTACCCCGTCTCGAATACCGCCTCACGCTCGGATTCCGAGATACCAACGCCGTCGTCTTCGACGTAGAACCCACCGTCCGTGGAGCCGACCCTGACCGTAATACCGGAGCCAGCGTGCTCGACCACGTTACAAAACAGGTTCTCGAACAGTTCTTGGAGCCGGGTCTTATCCGCCATGAGTGTCCGTGTTGATGTGACCTCCAGCGTCACGTCGCCGGTTGGGACGGCACGCCACGCCGCTCTCGCCAGTACTGCTATGTCGGCGGGTTCTGGGTCGGCGACCATTCGCCCCTCTCTTGACAGTTCCTGAATATGGGCGAGCAATTGGTTGGCTCGGTTGAGGGCTTCGGTAGCGCTGTGGAGATGCGATAGGTCCCCCGTCTCGCGAGCCAGTTCGATGTAGCCACCAGCCACCGAGAGTGGCCCCCGAAGGTCGTGTGCGATATCCGCATCGAACGTCTGGCTTTGCTCGCTCTGTTGGGATGGTTCGTCAGCGTCACCTCCGAGAGAGATACCGGAGCCGTTGGCCGACAGAACGAGTCCACCCGTTCCGTCATCTTCCGGCTCCGAAAACGGGTCGTCAACGACAGATATCGTCTCGATAGTGACCGCCTCGGGGGTATCCCGTATGAACTCGCGGATGCGTGCTTCGAGTGTCTCGTCCGTGACGCGGATGATAGTAACGTCGGGCATGGGATGCGTGGGCTGACTGGGGTGTGTTCCCGCATGGCGCCACGCGAAGAGAAACGAGGACCAACATCGCCTGCTGGTGCCCCGGTAAGCGGTCCCTGTGCGACCGGGACCGAACTCACTTGTCGTCAAATTGATAAGGTTGCCACCATGTATAAAACCGTCGCCTGTAGGACTGGCTGAGACACTCCTGCGTAGGATACACTCGCGCCCTCTATTCAGCACGTGCTGACCCAGCGACTCATCTTCTGACAGTAGCGGTGTGACCGATACATCCTCTGTATCGGTCAACCACACTCCTATGAGACGGCAGTCCAGAGAATGACGAAATGGAGCGTACAGAGGTAGTCGGGGTACTCGCGGTCTGTGTAGTAGTGAGTCTCACAGGCTGTGCCGGTCTAACCGATTCCCCACCCGCTGAGCCGACCCTCAGTGTGGAAAATGGAACGCTCGCACCGGGCGAGAGTATTATCCTCACGATACAAGCCACGAACGTCGGGGAACTCACCTACAGTCTGGAGAACGATACCGCACTCACCGTCACCGAGTTCGACGCTGACCCTCCGCCGACTTCCGGCGCGGACTCGTATCCGCCACACTGGTTCTGGGAATCCCCTTCTGAATCGATGACTGCAACCATCACACTCACCGCGTCTGAAACAGCCCGTCCCGGCTCGTATGCTGGGACGTTGACTGTCTGGAATGTGCCCAACAGCGCCGATTCATCAACAGCAAGAACGCAGGCACTGGAGCGGTTCGTTATCGAGATTGGCGATGGCTGAGCAAGAGATAGCCCCGTACAAGCTCTGGCCGACTCGCGCTGTGTATTCAGCACGGTCGCAGAAAGCTACCCGGCTGCTGTCAGAAGTCGCGTGCAACACTCAGAGGCTGAGTTCAGCACGTGGATCAGTGAGTCGAGCAAGGCTCTGTGGACGCGGAGTTCGGGTCGAAGGTGTGAGGGCCGTGGAAAAGAACGGGCACGAGCCGTCGAGCGCAGATGCGGGCACCCCGACCGAACCCTTATCAGAGATACCGCGCTATCTCGTCGTATGAGTACTGGGCGCGAAATACGTCTCGTCGAAGAGGACGACGGCTGGTGGTCGGCCATCGACCGGGAGACCGGTGTGGCGAGTCAGGGCGAGACCCGCGAAGAAGCCCTTCAGAACCTCGACGAGGCGATCGAGGTGACCGAGGAGGCCCGGGCCGACGACAACGATGCCCCCGAACCGGACGCGCCGTGGTTCGAGGATTCGTAGGTGGTGACACGCGACTTCTCCGGACGGGAGATCGTCAAGGTCCTCCAGAAGTTCGGCTATCGCCACGACAGAACCCGCGGCGACCACGTCGTGCTGAAGTACACCCATCCCGTCACAGGGGAGAAGCGGACGGTCACCGTCCCACTCCACGACCGCGTTCGCATCGGCACTCTCCAGAGCATCGCTGAGCAGTGTGGTGCGAACAACTTCCGGGAGTGGTGCCGGTGGATAGACGAACACCGGTAGGTGGGTAGCACGCGACCGCTCTCCCCCTGTATGGGGTTCCATAGATTCTTACGGTAGTTCTGACATCTCGGCGTATGGCGCTGCCAGCGACGGCTGCGGCGGTCGGGCTCGTGGCGGGCGTTTCGTTCGTCGGTAATTGGCTCATCGGGCGTCGCATCGCTCGCCGAGACCGCCCGGACACCGCGTTTCACCGAGCGAGACGAATCAGTAACCGAGTCTCGCTAGGCGGGCTAATCGTCGCCCTCTGGCTCGTCGATGCACGACTCACTGAGCGACTTCTCGCCGTCCTCGCGCCGGGGCTCGACGGCACTGACATCGGCAGTATGGTCTGGATCGCTGTCTACGGCACGGTTGCCATCGTCGTGCTCTCGGCGGGATACTTGGGGTTGTTCCCCCACGTTCGGCGGGCGCGGGGTACCGAGGCAACCGCCACTACCCATCTCCTCCGCATCCTCCGAAATTGGGGTAGCGTGTTGGTCATCACCGTGGTTGCAGTCGGGGTCCTTCACGTCGGGCTTGCGGTCATCCAGTTCGAACTCGGAACCGGTGGCGGTGTCGGATACGTGCTCCTGATGTTCAGCATCGTGCTTCCGGTGCTCTACGCTACAGCCCCACTGATTCTGCGACTCGGGAGTCCTGTCCGTGAGCCAACGAGCGACGAGCGCGAGCGAATCGAGCGCCTCTGTAACCGCGTCAACCTCACGGTGTCGAAAGTGTGGCTGCTGAAAACGACCGAGCAAGAACGTATCTCTTCGACAGTCTACGGCGTCCCGTCGAGACGGGTCCTGTTCCTGAGCGACTACGCGCTCGACTCACTCGATGACTCCGAGTTGTCGGCGATTATGGCAGCTGAGGTGCAATCCCGCCGGACATACACGCTCGTCTACGAGATGGTCGCCACGTCGTTCGTTGCAGTTGGTATCGTCGCGTGTCTCGAACTGATTGCACTCGGGACACCGCCTGTGGTCTGGGTCATCGCCATCAGCAGTCTGCCCCTCCTATGGGTCGGACTTGCGTGGGGTGGGCGGCGACTCGTCTACCGGGCTGACGCAGCAGCAGCCGAGCAAGTCGGGACACGCCAGCTCGTCGAGGCGTACACGCGACGAGCAGACCTCCACGATGCCGACCTCGACGACGGGGGCCTCCGAACGCTCTGGTCGATGGCCCCCCCGATGGGTCGGCGAGTAAATCGACTTACATCTGGTGGCACTGAATCCAAGTGATATCGACTTCAGTGGTGGGTCGATTCTGACGCATCGGATGATTCGACAACGGATTCGTACTGACCGACTCGCGCTCTGTATTCAGACGAGCGAGTTACCGCTCCGAGGCGTATTCTACCGAACATCTGTCAGATGCGGCCTGCAACATGCAGAGGGCGTGTGCAGTAGATGTACTCGCGAGAAAGAGCGTGTTACCTTACGTAGTAACCGCATCCCGAACGAGACGAGGGAGTATACCTCCACCGACGATAATTACGAGAACTCTCAACCACACCGGTGAATCGGTAAACAGATGAATTGCGATGAGTACCCCAAGTGTGAGCACTCCAAACAGAATGAATATTTGAAGTTCGCGGGAGACCATTCGTTCGAAAATTACCGATGAGTCACTAATACGTGATGGTCGTCGAGGTGATTTTTCCGATGCGGACACGATCTTTTGATACTGATACGTATGCGCTGTGTATTCAGCACGGCTCCGACAAACTATCAACAACCGAGGATTTCAACAAGGCCACCGACGTGCAGATTCCTTCAGAGGAAATCGTTGAGCGTTTCGTAGGCGTCTTCGGGATACTGATTTGGTTCGGCAACCGCCCAGAGTTCGTTCTTCGTCGCGGCCTTCGGCGACGCGCCATCCTCAATGTGCTCACAGAGGATGGTGAGATTCCGGGTCGACAGCGTCGGCCAGGATTCGTTCTGCCGCGTCTGGTGAGCGAACTGGACGATCTTCCGGAGCGTCGGGCGGTCCACCACGACGTCCGTACTGTTGACCTGGCGGTCGAGCGTCTCGACTTCCTCCTCAACGTCCTGGATGTAGGGTTGCTCGAAGGCTCGGAACCGACCACGGGTGGCGGAGTTCATCGGCTCGGAGTCACGGTACTCTCTGGTGGGCGGGTTCATCGTGATGACGAGGCGGGCCGAAGGGTGCGGCTCGACGAGTTCGCCGTGGGATTTGACGAGGAGCGTCCCCTCGTTCAGGAGCCGGTGGAGTGCGATGGCCGCGCCAGCCTGCATGACGGGGAACTCGTTGATGACGATGGTATCACCGTTCAGCAGTCCTTGTTTCACGGCGCCGTTGCGGGGCACGATGACGTCGCCGTCGGGGACGAGCGGCCCGAAGAGGTCCTCGGGTTCGGTCGCCCGATCGACGTCGATGGACTGGTAGCCACGGTTCGTCTTGTGGCAGAGGTACTTGAGCAGGTAGTTCTTCCCCGATCCTCGGGGGCCAACGACCCTAACGGGGACGAGTCCGCGGGCGAGTTTCTTCGCGATAAGTTCATCCAGGGGGAGCTGGAGTCGTGGGTCGATTGGGACCGCGGGTGGGATGACCTCACCGTGTTCGTCGACGGGGAGAGCATCATAGCTCGCATCGGGATGGGTCGCAGCCTTAGGCACGCTCTGATGGTCGGGATTGTCGAGGATGTGGAGACCCGTGGGGACGGGAGTCCCGGCGTTGCGGCCGATGTTGGAGACGTACATCCCGCGTTCGTCGTCGGGGTCCCAGCCTTCGGCTAAGAAGCGCGGTTCGCCGACGGATTCGGTGACGAGCGAGAGGTCGGTGACGCGGGCTTCACCGAGGCCGGTGTCTGGATTGCTCCGTTGGCTGTAGTAGGCGGCGGCTCGCTGTGCGAGGCGGTGCCCGACGGGGACGTGTCGCTGGGCTTCTTTGAGGAGGTTCTCGGCGCGGCTCTCGGTGAGGGTTCCGGTGAGGCCGGCGATGTCGTCGGTGCTGGCGTTCGCGAGTGCGGTGAAATCATCGTAGCCGGCGTCGTGGAGAGCGTCGTTGATCGAGTCGGTGACGACGCTGATGACGCGGAAGTCTGCGCCGGTGTCGTGTTGGAGTTCGCCGAAGGCGTCGGTGATGACCTGAGGTTCGGGCCCCTGTGGTGAGACGCCGGCGATGGTGGCGCTTCCGCTCTGTGACCGATTCAGCGTGTAGATGCCTGCGTCTGCGCCGTCGTCGATGAGGTCGGCAGCCTCCTGGTCGGAGAGGTCGGCGTAGTCGGAGACGCGGAGGGTGACGCGTTCGACGGGGATGTTTCCGCCTTCGCGCTGTAGGAGTCGATTCACGAGGTGCGAGAGAATGACCTGCTCATCGGGGCTGTCTGGACTGTCGGGACTACCGGATGTCGTGGTTGAGGACATGGGGTTAAGTTGGCGAGGCCGAGTCTGTTCGGCTCCTCCACGCTTCCGGGAGTGACAAACGATACTCAAATTCGCCTCCGGCCACGTGCAACGGTCGGTGGCTGGAGGCGGCCTCCGGTGACTCAAGAGAGACCATCTGCGGTGCGTTCGAGACGCTTTCGAGCCGTCGCTGAGTGGGCTAGGCGTCGCCAAGCCGTTGCTGGAGTCGGTCTTGGACGCGCTGGGCCTGCTGATTGGTGAGGTCGGCTTCGGTATCGACGCTGATGCCGGGAATATCGACGATATCCTCGAGAGCGTCTGAGAGCGTCTGTTGACTCTCAGGGAGGACTCGTTCGGCATCCGTATCGGCTCGCCGATCGTGTTCCTGCATCGCGAGCTGAATCATCATCGCGGGCTTCCTGAACAGTTCTCCGGCGACTTCGAGATACTCCTGGTAGGAGTTCGAGGCCATCGAGCCGTCGTATTCCTCGAGAAGTGCGATGAGCAACGAGAGCTGGATATTGAAGACGGTGGGGCGGTGTGCGGGCTTGGCGATTGAGGTTGCACGCTCGGCGGCGCGCTCGGCGTATTTGAACGCGACTCCCCAGTACGTGTAGCAGTCTTCGAGCGAGAAGGGAAGGTCGTCGAAGTCGTAGGCGATGGCGCGGGTCCGTCGGATGGCGGTATCGATTTCGATCATCCGCGTGTCGATGTCGTCGTAGATGTTCCGCCACCACTCACTGATGGGAACGCGGCCCTGTTTGCGCTCGTGGGCGGCGTTCGTCGCCTGCCCGTAGTGGCGTCGCGTGTAGCGCTCACCCATATCGGGGAGGACTGTCCCCGAGTCGGGGAAGAACAGGATGGGCCGCGCCCAGAGTGTTTGCGTGCCTCGGAAGTCGTACCCTGTTTGAAACCCGCCGTAAACAACTGTCTCGGGGGCGTCGGAGTCGGATTGGGAGTCGGTCTCTGTATCACTCGTGTTACTGTCGGTCTGAGCGGCGCTGACGACGCTCGTGATACCGTCTTCGTCGACGGCGTCCTCGAGGTCTGCTTCCCCACCGGAGACGACGTGGCGGAGGCTGGGACAGATGACGACCATTTTGAGCAGGCCGCCCCAGTCGCGGTAGGACACCCATCCGAAGGTGTCGGTTTCGCCCCGTTGCTGGAGCGCACTGATGATGGGGAGATACGCGTCCTGTGGGTTGATGATGCTATAGGAGTCGCTGGCGATCTGCCAGCGGAATTTGACGTCGTAGCCCAGGGCGTTCAATGCTTTCCGGCGGTCGTCGACGATATCCTTGTGGTCACGGACGCGAACGACGGCGTCGGCGCTACTTCCAGCGGCGAGGTCCTCGAGTGAGCGACCAGTGGCGGCTTCGAGGGCGTCGATATCGAGTCCATACACATCGCGGATGGCGGTGGTATCGACGCGGCCGCTCGTCTCGACGAAGTCGTTGGTCGCCCAGAGTTCACCTGGACTGGCCTTCGGCAGGACGCGAATCGCCTCTTTGAACGAGCGAGGTGAATCGGCGAGACACCGGGTTTCCGGTGGGATTTCGTCGGGATACGACCCGATGTCGGTCTCAGTGAGGCCGGCGAAGTTGATGTCGGTCTCTCGGGTGAGGAGATCGGCTAGGGCGACGGCTGGGCGGTCGGTCACCCCGGACGCGTCCCCGCTGTTCGCGTGCTGGGTTTCGTTTTTGTTCTCGGCCTCGGTCGAGGCGGGCGATTCGGTATCGGACGTGGTGGTGGGTTCTGTGGACATTGGAGTGGAGTGTTTCCTCGTACGAAAAGTGGCAACCGCCAATGGGTGGGACAGCGGTTGTTGAGAGAGACCGGAGAACGGAGGTGGAAGCGCGGTCGGGGGCGGTGCAATAGTTCGAGAAGAGACGGACGAAGAGAGGTCAGGACAGGAGCCTCAGCGGAGAGGGGAGAGGAGATCGCCTTGAACAGGAAAGTGGTGACTCTGACGAATGGCGTGCCGGTGCGTCCTCTGTAGGGGAGAAAGAACGGAGGGTGTTCCGTTCTGAGGACGGAGGGCGAGTTGTGGTACACCCACGCGGAACCGCACTGGGCCGTTTGTGTCGGCACAACGCGCTAGGAGCGCTCCGTGTGGACGTCCGCCCTCCACCGCATCCGGGGGAGACAAAACGAGTCCTACGCAACGGCTAGACCGACCGGCGAGTGTAGTCTGTTGTGTAGGAACGAGCAGACTGTAGGTCGCGACTCCCAGCTCGACGGACGGGGAGGAGAGGAAGAACTCAAGAGAACGTGTAGAACCCATGTTCTACGGGTACTGTGGAGGGCGGGAGCGAGCTGTGGCGTCAGGCATCATCACCGTCTGCGAGGGCGCTCCGGAACGTCTGTTGGGCGCTTTCCCCGCCCGTGGCTTCCGAAAGCGTCATCTCCCGGCCTTCGTGTTCGGGGATGTACTCTTCGCCGCCGAAGTACTGGACGAGGCCGGGGCGAGCGGCGGTGAGTTTCTTCGCGGTCGCTTTGCTGATGCCGTTTAATCGGTCGTGGTGACGACCGAAGCAGATCCAGCCGGCGAGGTCGCCCATCGTGTCGAACTCGCGGACGAGCGTACTGCGGGCGTTCGAGGGAATGGAGAGGCCCGGAACCCGATACAGGGTACTCGAGGAGACGGAGGCGGTACTCGGGTCTTCCTCACCGTTCCAGATGGCGAGGAGACGACGGAGGTTGTCGCGCCGGTTGCCGCTGGGCCAGAGGACGTCGTCGAATTTCTCTGCGAGTGCGATCTCCTCAGCGTACGTGATGGTGTCGAGGTCGACGTCCTCGAGAGCGGGCATAGCCTCTGGACTGGGGGCGGTATTCGCTGGATAGTCGCGACCGTCGATGGCACGGACGTAGTCTGGACTGCGGAAGTCGCTCCGCTTGATTTCCCAGGTGTCTTCGGTGAGTTCGCGCCGGACGAAGTTCTCGGCGAACAGGTGGTGGTGTTCGACGGCGTAGTCCACGCCTTTGTACGGGGCGAGGAGCGCGATGGCGAGTTGGCAGGCTTTCTCGTCGGAGGCGTTGGGGCCCCAATCGAAGCCGCCGGGGGAAACGCGATGGACGAACAGATGCTTATCCAAGAGGTTCTCCCCGGAGTAGACGACGTTGCCTCCGATGGAGCGTTCGCCTCGGTACGGTTCGGTCTTCCACTTGATCTTTCTGGAGTAGTCGGTTTTGGCTGGCATGGTGTGGGGTGAGGTGGTTAGCCGGTGGCGTGCTCAGATGTAGGCGGGCCGGTCGGTGCGGCGCCGTGGTCGCGGTGGTGATAGATGAGGTACTCGTCGCTGCGGAGGAACTCGAGGACACAGTAAGCACATCCGGCGTGGTTGGCGGGCCAGCTGTCGAGTCGGTACAGCGTGTGCGAGTTCCACCGACAATACGGACATTTACGTTGGTCGTCGGATTCGGATTCAACGAGCGAGAGTGGCGCTGCGTAACGGTCGAGAGCCATCTCAGCCGAGTGCCCCGGTGGGATTGGTGTTGTTCTGGGTGGATTCGCTCGGCGTCCCAAGGCACGAATCGTCGTCGAGGGTGAGGTTGAGGTGGTGTTCGCCGACAGGGGTCTCGGGCGTGTCCGGATGAAAGACGCGGATGGTGATGGCGTCCTTGCGGGCGGTGCGGTCGATGGTGACGATGAAGTTGTCGCCGAAGCGAACGTCGGCGTAGGTTTCGCCGTCGCTGAGGGTGGTGAGGGAGTTCATGAGAATCGGGGGGTGCACGGAGTGCGGTGGTGGGTATGCGATACGACGTGGTGGGCGCGTCGACTAGTCGCTCTGGATACGCGGAGCGAGCATGGCGAGGACGTCGCATTCGCCGTCGCTGAACTCGTACTCGAACATCATCGGGAAGTCGCTCCCGAAGGTGAGCGTTATCTCCGTGCCCTTGGGGAACTGTTTGGAGATGTCGTTGACGTAGTCGAGGCTGTAGAGTGCGTTGCCGTCAGCGGCCGAGAGCGCGACGAGGTCGTCATCTGCGAGTTCGAGACTGACGTTGTCGGTGTCACCTTCAGCTTCGATGTAAACGCTGGCCTCGGCCTCGTCACAGCGGAAGCGGATGTGGTCAGAGACCATATCGGCGGCCTTGACGCCACGCGAGATTTGTGCTTCCTCGAGCGTGAGGGAGATGGGCAGGTCCATCTCGGGGATTTCGGGCTCTTTGCGGATGCTGTCGGGGTCGATGAGCGCCATCGTGAAATCGACGCCGTCGATGTGAATGACGAGCTTGAACGACGTGGTGTTGAACGAGAGTTGGACGAGGTCGTTTTTCTTGGCGAGTTTGAGGACTTCCTCGAAGCGTTCGAGGTTGACACCGAGGACGCCCTCGGTAGCGTCGTAGGACTCGAAAGCGCCGGCTGCGAGAGAGACGTCGTACATCGCGACGTTGGCGGGGTCGACGGCTCGGGTGTGGATACCGTCTAGGCCGACGCGAATTTTTGCTTCGTCGACGATGGCGCGAAGCGTGCTGACGAACTCCTTGATCGCCCCACCCTTGATGGCGGCGGTGAACTGCTGGGGCGGGCTCGTGACGACCTCTGCTGCGTCGTCGGCCTCACCTTCGCTTTCTGATTCGGTCTCCGTCTCCCCCTCGGTGTCGTTCTCGGCGGCTCCGTCTCCGCCGGTGTCAGTGTCGGTGTCGACGCTGGGGTCGGATACCAGTTTGGCTTCTGTTTTGACCTCGGGTTCCGGTTGGGTGTCGATCTCGGAATCGGATTCGGTTTCAGATTCGACGTCGGGAGTGGTGGCGGGCTGTGCGTCGGCGGTGTCGGATTCGGTGTTGGTACTCATCGGTTTCGAGCGTGTTCGGGGGGTCGGTCTGCGTCGGTGCGGTTCTGGGTGTTCGACCGTGCGTCGGTGGTCGAACTCGGCTGCTCGTCGAGTCGGGCGAGGAGTTTGCGAGCGAGCAACCCAGTCACGGTGTGGATGATGCTCATCTCTGTCCCCTCACCGTCCTCGGGGGCCAAAACTGAGCATCGGTATCGTACGGGGACGAACCGGCGTTGGTGAGAGTGGTCGAGCAGGACGATACTGAGGCGATGGTCTGGGGTGCTGGCTGTGAGCTGTCGGCTCTCGGTGTCGGGAGATGTCGACGTAGTCGTCATGGTTGAGACTCGGAGGTGGAGTTCGAGTGTGACTGTGCGTTCGTCTCAGGGAAGTCGATGGCGTGGGGGTCGGTAGCGAGGGCGCGGGCGGTCCGGTCGAGTTCGATTTCGTCGATGGCGATGCTGATGAGCGCCTCGAGTGCGTCGTCGTAGGCTTGCTGGGCCGCGTTTGGGTCGGACGCGGCCTCGAGACGCTGTTGGAGTGCGGTCTGGAAGCGATTCGCTGCACGGTGGTGGCTGCGTGTGCCCAATCTGGGTGTCCTCCACCGATTTCGAGGGAGACAAACGAGGCAGTGGGTTACTCCTACGCAACAGAGTGGAGTGGGTGGTCGGTCCAGTTGTTGCGTAGGATGAGGAACTTGCGCGGAGCGATGCCGCGCCGACCGACCGGGCTACCCGAGGTAGTCGTCGAGATTGCCGTCTGGATCGGGGAGATCACCGGCATCGTCGAGCGAGAGAAGTTCCCGGCGGATGTTCCGGATGGTCGTTGGAGTGGAGAAGCCTGCGTCGGCGAGTCGCTGCTGTGTAAGTTTGAGGTTGGTGAGCTCGCTTTCATCGTGAGCGTGATAGAGGCACGCGGCGGCGACCCCGGCGGGCTGTCGGCCGTTGGCGAGGACACCGACAGCGGGGGCGGTGACGAGTTGGTGGGCTCGTCGTTCGACCCGGGGGTGGGCGTCGACGGCGTTGGCGAGTCGAGGGAGGAAGTCCTGCGGGAGCGGCGGTGGCGTTGCGAGTTCGAACTCGCGATTCAGCAGTCGATAGGCGCTTTTGATATCGGATTCGCCGACGCGGGCAACGGCGGTGAGTTCCTCGAGGAACCGTGGCAGGCGCTCGAGGCGACAGGCGGCGAAGATGCTGGCGGTCGCGATGGCTTCGATGGAGCGCCCACGGAGGAGATTGTTCTCCCAGGCGTCGCGAAAGAGTCTCGCAGCGCGGTCGTGGATCGGTGTGGGGAGCTCGGCCGCACTCACGAGACGGGCGATTTCTCCAAGGCCGGTACGGAGCGACTGGTCGTGAGTGGTACTCGCTTTCGCTCGGTCGTCCCATTTACGAAGGCGTTTGAACTGGCGCTGTGTCTTCGATGAGAGTTCGTTCCCGTAGCCGTCGCGGTAGGAGCCAATCTCGGTCGGGAGTCCCTTGTCGTGGCGTCGGATGGTCGTGGGAGCGCCGCCCCGAGCGGGTTGCCGTTCGCCATCGGCGGTTGTCTCCCACTGGAGTTCCCGATCAAGGATGTCTCGGGTGACCACGAGGCCGCACGCCTGACAGAAGGTTTCAGTCTCGTCGACGACGAGGTGTTCGTCGGTCGCACACTCGGGGCAAATTGGGTCACCGACCGGTTGGGTGCGTTCGGGCGCCAATTTCTGGGCAGACGACGGCTCGGAGTCGATAGCTGGGGCGAGTCCCCGCTGGTGGGTACCGAGGGGGCTGCCGGACGGATGGGGCCCGGGACGGGCGTTGCTGTTCGCGGCCTCGAGATAGCGTTGGGACATGGAGAGTGGTGAGGAAGGGGACGGAAGAGACCAGGAAAGGGCAGTTCGACCCCTCTAGCGAAGCGGGGACAATAAACTGAGCGCGATCAATAGTCAGCGCAAACCCAATATCACGCCGTTTTGATGCCTCGATCAGTGATCGGTGTCAGCAGTCCTGCTGAAATGAGGGTGCGTGTGCCATGTCTTGATATATAGGGTTGCGAATTACATTATATTTATTACATTTCATCATCTTCATAGAGATGCTGGTCAGAGGTGCTCCCCTTCCCACCCCCCGTTGACGCCTCTATTGCCGCCGAAATAGAGACCAACAACGTGTTAAATACACCCTCTGTCTCTCGCAGACTGGTGCTGAGGGACGATTGAGGGGCTATCGGTGGTGTACTCGACGCAGGGCATCCGCTGTCGCTGTCCCCGAGATGCGGATATACTTCTGGGCAGTCGCCAGATCGCTCCATCCCATGAGCGCTTGGAGTGGCACCGGCGCGACACCCTTGTACGCATGGTAACTGGCGGCGGTTGCCCGCAGGCAGTGTGGATAGACACGACCTGGTAGGTCGGCCTCGGTTGCGGCAGCCTGTATTCGCCTGTTGATTGTTGAGCGTGAGCGCGGAAACGCATCGTACCGATTGGCGAAGCGTTCGAGACACAGCTCCAGCCGCAGTGTGAGGTCGAACGGGATGAGCCGAGCCGAAGCCACCGTTTTCGGATGCCACCGTGACTCGATAGCCCCCTCGACAGACAGCCCACTGTTGTGGGTCGCTTCCTGTCGAGCTTGTCGTTGGCAGTACCCACATTGACACGGTTCGTGCTGTGGAATGCGAATCGTTCGACGGTTCCAGTTCACCCACGTAGTCTGAAAGTGCGCAATCTCGCCAGCGCGAAGCCCGAGTCGACCCGCGAGGAGACAGATGAATCGTGCTTCGAAATCGTGCGGTGCTGGAAGGACTGAGCAGGCCTCAAGCAGGAGTTCGAACTGGCGGTCAGTTAGGACATCCTCGTGGGTGTGCCGGGTCGTGAGCGCCCGCCGATGACGATCCGCCCATTCAGTTGTGGGTTGGTTGTGGTGGGACACTCGTGGCTATCCTCATGCTGGCGGATTGGGAGTTCCGTCAAGTCGTGCTGAATAGAGCGCGCGTATGTCTCACCGTACGTTCCCTCTACGCTGATAGATTTTGTGAGCAGGAATCCAAAAATAGACAACACTTTTTCATTGTCCCGACTACTTATACGTGTATGCCTGAAGAAGTGCTATTCAAATCGGAAAACGTACAGAATCGTAGCGAAATCGCCACGTACCTCCGACAGGTAGCCGACAGTCTGGATGCGGGCGGCGACATCACACTCCGCGCTGGCGATCAGTCCGTGACGATGGATCCGCCCCCGAGCCTCACCTTCGAGGTCAAGGCCGAACGAGAAGGCCCGACCGGCAAGCCCGGCGAACTGAGTATCGAGTTCGAACTCGAATGGGATGAAGACGGCGGAGGGGGCGGCCAGCTCGAAATCGAATAATCGCTACACACCCTCACCGTGCGCTACTCCACTATCACACTGGACGTTGACAAAGAGACTGCCCGTGCACGTATCGCTGAGCGTGTGCGGAACGTGCGAACCAAGACCGAAAGAGGACGAGTCGAATACACGACGAACGCCGGTCTGGTACTAGCCGTGCTAACAGACGTGAAACTCCCCTCCGGCGACCAAGGCTCGAAACTCCGCTACCGGACAGCGACTATCAGTGCCCACCACAGCCACGCGAAAACGACGGCTCGAAAGATCCGCGACGCCGTGGAACCCTACCGAGTGTGAGTGTCTTCGAACCGTCCCACATCCATACTGAGAGGCGCCGGCACTCACCCGTTACGAGGAACGGACGTCTCGGTGAGTGTCCGTGCCCACACCATCCGACGCCAACAATCAAGCCACTCCTCACAGAACGACCAATCATATGCCACTCACCGGTGATTCGACGGTTCTCGTTCCCGTCGATGTTTCCGTGTCGGGCCCTCCCGACCCGGGACTCCTCGACCTGTTGGAGCCCGTCAACGTCGTCGTCCTCGGTTATTACCCCGTTCCCAAACAAACCGCACCTGCCCACCTACGGGACGACCACGAGTCCGAAGCAGCGGCGCGCCTGGAGGAGGCCGTGAGCGAATTCGCCCGTGCTGATCACGAGGTCGAGGGCGTTCTCGTGTTCACCAAAGACAGAGAGGATTCGATCGACCGCGTCGCGATTCAACACGACTGCGATGCCGTGCTGCTCCCCGACGACATCGGTACCGTCGAGCGTATTCTCGTCCCCTTGCGCGGTGACGTGAATCTCGAACGAATCGTCTCACTCGTCGCTGATCTGGCCGGCGCGAGTGACGCCGTGGTCACACTGTTCCACTCGGTGGCTGAGGGGACTGATCCGAGTCAGGGGGAGTTCATGCTTCGGGGGGCCGCCGATCGTCTCGCCGAGGAAGGGGTTGATGCCGACCGTATCGACTGGAAGCTCTCCGAACGCGGTTCACCGAGGCGAGAGATCGTCGAACTGGCCGCGGAGTACGACCTCCTCGTCCTCGGTGAGACCGAGCCGTCACTCAGAGACCGGATCCTCGGTACGGTGCTAACACCGATACTCGACGAAGTAGAGACGACGACTATCGTCGTGAGAGACATTGAGTGACCAGCAACGAGTGACGTATACAGAACATTCCGAATCAACACATCCGACTCGGATGGCGAAGCGTCACCCGACGACTGAACAGACGGGACTGTGGTGTCCCACCCGTGGAGTCCCGACCTCCGCATCGGTGCGACCGTGAGTGAACATACCGGACAGCTAGAGCGGAACATCGGGTTCCTCGAAGCGATGACACTGGGTGGCGGGACGATGATCGGGGCAGGCATCTTCATCCTCCCCGGCATCGCCGCCGAGGGCGCTGGCCCGGCCAGCTCGATCTCGTTCGTAATCGCGGGATTCGTCGCCCTGCTGGCAGCACTCTCACTCTCCGAGCTGGCGACTGGGATGCCCGTCGCCGGGGGGAGCTACCACTACGTGAATCGTGCGCTCGGCGGGTTCTTCGGGAGCATCGTCGGCTGGGGGATGTGGACGGGGTTGATGTTCGCCAGCGCGTTCTACATGATCGGGTTCGGGCAGTACCTCGTCCAGCCGATCCCGTTCCTCGATGGCCGGGCGCTCGTCGTCCTCCTCGGACTCGTCGGACTGGCACTCATCGTGGGCGTCAACTACTACGGTACCGAGGAGTCGAGCAAGCTCCAGAACGTCATGATCGGTACCGAGACCGCGATTGTGCTGGTCTACGTCGCCCTCGGCCTGTTCTTCATCGACCCGGCGAACCTCGAACCGTTCGCGCCGACGGGGCCCAGTGGGATCATCGCGACGACCGGTATCGTGTTCGTCTCGTTTCTCGGCTTCGAGATCATCGCCACCGTCGCGGGCGAGGTCAAAGACCCCAGCCGGAACATCCCGCTGACGATGGTTCTCTCAGTCGTGCTGGTCACGATTCTCTACGCGCTGGTAATGCTCGTCACGACCGGGGTGGTTCGGTATCAGGAGATCGGCGACTCCCTCGTCCCAGTCTCCGACGTTGCGGTCGTCTTCATGGGCTCGATCGGTGTGGTGGCGATCGTCGCCGCCGCTGCAATCGCGGCGATTTCGAGTTCGAACTCCTCGGTGCTCGCGGCGGCCCGGGTCAATTTCGCGATGGGTCGAGACGAACTGATGAGCGACTGGCTGAACGTCACGCACGACCGATTCGGGACACCCCACCGGGCGATCATCGCAACTGGTGCGGTCACGGCCCTGTTGATCGCAGTGGGACTCGAAGTCGAGACGATCGTCTCTCTACTGGCCGAGGTCGCGAGTTTCAGCTTCCTCGTCTCGTACTCGCTCGTCCACGTCGCACTCGTCGTGTTCCGCCGAGCCGATCCCGAGGACTACGATCCGTCGTTCAGGATTCCAGACGCGCTCTATCCCGCCGTCCCGGTTCTCGGCGTCCTCCTCACAGTCGTCGTCATCTCGCAGATGGCGACGATCATCATCGGGCTCGGGTTGGGTATCGTCGGCCTCGGCGTGGGCTGGTACTTCCTCTACGTCAGAGACCACGCTATCGACCGGGGACTCATCGGTGAAGCCATCACGCAAGGGTCGGTCGGATACCGGGTCGTCGTGCCGGTCTCGAATCCCGAGACTCAGGAGCGGTTGATTCGCCTCGCGGCGGCGACTGCCCACGCACACACGGAGGAAGGAACGCCGGAACTCGTCGCTGTCAACGTCCTGCAAGTCGCAGACCCATCACCGCAGCAGAACATCGCGGCTGAGCGGCTCGAACACCAACGCGATCTGCTCGAATCGGCGCGGGAGATCGCCTCTGAGATGGACGTGAAACTGCGGACGGTCGCGATGAGCGGTGATCGGGTCGACGAGACGCTGCTAGAAGCCATCTCTCACGAAGCGCCCGACCAAGTCGTCCTCGGCTGGCGAGGGACGCTCTCGAACGGTGGGTACGTGTTCGGCCCGAACCTCGACGCCGTCGTCGAAGACGCCCCGTGCGAGGTTACGCTGGTGACGTTCCACGGGAACCCGATCGGGGGGACAGTCGCCCTCGCGGGCCCGGGCCCACACGCACCGTTCGCTGCGCGACGGGCTGCCGAGTTCGCGACCGTCGATGGAACGACGCCGACGCTGCTGAACGTGCAGCAGATGCGAGACGGGGACGAGGATGCGGCGGTGGAGCGCGGCGAGGCAGTGATCGACGAGGTCGCCGGTCGGGCAGGCCTCGAATCCGGGGCGTATCAGCGCGAGGTGGTCGTCGCTGCTGATACCGAGGTGGCGATTCTCGATGCGGTCAGCCAGTACGATACGGTCTGTGTGGGGCTGTCCGAACGGAGCGCGGCCTCGCGAGTGATGTTCGGGACGATCGCGAGCCGTATCAGTCAGGAAGCGACGGGCAACGTTGGTATCGTTCGGGGGGCACCAGAGTCCTGACTACACCCTCTACATCTCGCACGCTGGTTCCGCCAGACTTCGAGTAGGTTCCGGCGACCGTGCCAAATAGAGGGTCCAAGTCGGTCAGACTTCTGCACGGACGGACAGACGCTCAGACTCAATCCTTTTTACCAGGCAACTGAAAACGGGTAGCGAATCCCGATGCGTCCACTTTCCGAGCGGGTATCGAACCTCTCCCGCCGTGACCGACTTATCGCCATCTACCTCCTCGGACTCGCGGTACTCGTGGCGTTCTACATGATCACCTATAACATCATAATGGCGCGCCTGGAAGGGGTGAACCAGTCGATATTCGCCTCTTTCGAATTCGTCGTCCAGACGATGACGACGACGGGGTATGGCCAGGACTCCGGGTTCTGGAGTCATCCAGCGACCTACCTCTTCGTCGCTCTCACGCAGATCTCTGGCATCGCTATCGGCTTTTTCACCCTACGGCTCATCATCATACCTCTATTCACTGGTGCCGAGGTGAACCTCGACAACCGGCTCACCCCGAAGCAGGATCACGTCATCATCTGCGAGTACCGTCGTGACTCCGCTGTCCTCCTCGACGAACTCCAGGAACTCGGTATCGATTACGTGCTCATCTCGTCCGACGAGGAAAACGCGCAGGAACTCTCTAACGAGGGGTACTCCGCCATCCATGGCTCTCCACAGGACGCCTCGGCGTTCGACCGGGCCAGCATCGACAGCGCTCGGATGGTCATTACGGATGCTGGGGACGCGAACGTCAACACCATCCTGACAGTCCGGTCGATTCGTTCGGATATCGAGATTCTCACGCTCACCGATGACAGTGAGATGCGCGATATCCTGCTCGATACAGGTGCGGACACTGTCCTCTCGCCACACGGAGCGCTCGGCCAGCGGCTCGCAGAGAAGGCGATCTCATCGATCAGCCTCGATCTGACAGACACGATCAACCTCGGCGGTGACTTGGAGGTGATGGAGATTCCGGTCCACCACGGGAGCCACCTGATCGGCTCTCGGATCCGTGAGTCGAATATCAGGGAGGAGACAGGTGCGAATATTATCGGGGCATGGATCGATGGGGAGCTCCAGTTGCCCCCCAACCCTGACGCTATCATCCGCCAGAATACTGTACTCCTCGTCACCGGGGGGAGCGAGGCGCTGGAGTCGTTCAGCGACTTCACGCGTCCGGCACGCACGCTCCACAGGCACGAGGACATCGTTATTGCCGGCTATGGTGAGGTCGGACAGGCGGCTGAGGACGTCCTCACCGATGCCGATATCGAGACGACGACCATCGACGTTGAGGACCGCAAGGGCGTCGATATCGTTGCGGAAGCAGGGGCAAAAGAGACCCTCGTGGCGGCAGGTATCGAGAACGCCGGGGCGATCATCGTCGGCCTCCCCGACGACTCTGCATCGCTGCTAACGACGGTGTTGGCACGGTCCCTGAACGAGGATATCGAGATTCTGGCACGGGTCAGCGAAACCGATGCCACGCGGAAGGCACTGAGCGCGGGGGCCGACTACGTCCTTTCAGTCCCCCGAGTGAGCGCGCGGATGGTCGCTAAGGAACTCCGGGGGGAGGAGATCCTCGCGCCGGCGAGCCAGATTCGGCTGATTCAGGTGCCCGCAGGCCCGTTTGCTGGCTCGACGCTTGCCAAGTCAGAGATTTATGAACGAACTGGCTGTCGCGTAATCGCCGTTGAAGATGATGCGGGACTCACCAGTACGGTCGATCCCCAGCGGCAGTTCACTGGCGACGAGCGACTTACCATCGTTGGCACGGATGAAGCGGTCCAGCGGTTCCTCAAGCAGTTCGATGTCTCACCGATGCAGGAGACCGAGACGTAGTACCGTCTGCCGAATGCGTCCTCTATATCGGTCACGCCGGTTCTGTCTGTTCCTGGGCAGATTAGCATAACCGACATCACCGACTCGTCCAAGGGAATTCGTGGAGGTTGGTGAAGAGGCGGAGGGCGTCATCAAGGACATCATCCCCGGAGTCCTGTGCAGCGGCGTGGACTTTCGCCGCGTCCAGGAGTGTCTCGAACGCCGGGCGGCGTTCATCATTGATGACGAAGTCGTCGTAGTCGAGGAAGACGCGCTTGCAGAACTGGAGGTCCTCGTAGCGCCAGTCCGACCAGAGGTCGGCGAGTTCGACCTCGTATTCCTGGCCGTTGTATTCGTCGCGGAGACGAACGAGTCCCCGGTCGGTATCGCAGGAGACGATACGCCGGACGTGGCCCGTCCCGTCGGTGATGAATACTTTGGAGTACGGAGCTACCTCGGCGATTCCGAGGTCCTCCGCCATCGTCTGGAAATCGAGTTCGCCATCTTCGGTGTGTGGGTAGCTGGCGCGACAATCCAATCGGTAATCGCTCGTTCCTTCCACGTCGACATCGATAGTTGCCTGGATGCCGTCGGAAGGCGTCGGTTCGTCGTAGGCGTAGTACTCGAGGTCGGATTCGAGGAGAACGTGGTGGGTATCCGAGTCGTGGACGCGGAGCTGTCGTTCGTAGCCGTCGTCGACGTTGGGGCCGCCGAGGGCGAGGACGAACCACCCGGAGTCGGGGGAGCCACGCGTGGCTTCGAGGACGCGATAGACGCAGCCGGTCTCTTCGTCGAGGAAGAAGACTGTCGGAGGGGTTTCGGAGTCGGTTTCGCGGGCTTTCGAAAGGGCGTGGAGAACGCATTCCTCGTCGAATCGCTCACAAAGGTCGGAGAACGTGTCTGGCGTATCGGTTGGATTTGAGTTCATGAGTGGCTGGATGACTGGCTGGCTGGTCGTGGAGATGCACAGTTACCGGCTTGGGGTGTCACTCGGGCGGGGCGGAGGGGGATTCGAGGATTTCGTGGACGTCGGGGTCGTACCGGGCGTGGAACGCGTCGAGTACGTCGCGCTGCCACCGTTCGTGGCCCGGATCGCCGAGCCTCTTGATGCCGAGGCCGTTCGAGAGCGCAACCTGTTCGAGGTCGATGCACTGAATCGAGGAGACGTCGCCGCCGTCGCCGGCGGGGATGTCAGCAGCGTCCAGGAGTGGGGTCTCGACCCAGGCGTCGAAGCAGTTGTCGCTCGAGGACGTGACGGCGAGGCCGTCGGTGGCGCCGGCGAACAGTTCGGTGGTGATTCGACCGAGATTTTGGTAGACGCCCGGCGGGATGACGAGGATGTTTCGTTCGTGGTCGATGGTGGATTCAGCGCGGACCTGCCGGGGGTGGCCTTTGAGGAGCCACTGTTCGTCGGTGTTGAGCCAGGCGCCACGGATGAGGCGCTGGATCGCAGCGTCGAGGTGGTCATGCGTGCGGTACGTGAGGTAGCCGGAGAGTCGAGCGTAGAACGTCATGAGAGAGTCTGGTAGTGGTGTGAGTCGTGTGTGAGTGGGACTCGAGAGCGTCCTCGAAGTCCGAGTTGCGGGCCGGGAGCGACGAGCACTCAAGCCAGTGAGACGTGGGTGATTTCGCCGTCGGGGTCGACCGTGTACTGGTAGCCGACGAGCGGAAAGCGGCATTTCTCGTAGCCGGCGGTCTGGACGATGAACGGTTCAGTGAGGTATGCTGCGAGTTCGCGCAGGAAGTCCTCGGTGTGCTCGTGCTGGTAGTCGTACACGAGGTCCTCGGTTTCGGCGTCGATGAAGGCGTCGCGGTCGTCGTCGCTGAGGCCCTCGAGCTCGCCGTCGGCGTCGAGGTGGTCGCGGGCAGCGTCACGGACGGTCGGGCGGTGTGCTGGCCCGAAGGAGGCGTAGCCGTACAGGACGAGATACGGCGACGGCGTGTCGCCGGTCTCGGTATCGCTATCCGTCTCCACGTCGGTGTCGGCGTCTTGCCCGGGTTCGGGTTCGATGACGTCGGCGGTGAGGTCATCGAATGGGCCGGTTCCGAGGAGCCACTCGGTGAGGAAGGAGCGGAGTTCGTCGACGCGTTCGTGGTCGACGGTCGGTGCGTTCGAGGCGGTGCTGACTTGGAGTGTTGCCATTGGTGATTCGGACGAGTGCCCTCCACCGATTCGAGGGAGACAAAGTGGGCGTGCTGGTGGAGCGGGGCGACTCAGATTAAGGAGCATCGCTGTACGGAAAATCGGGCGTCGCGTGTGGAGGGTCACTCGCGTTCAAGTAACCGAATCGAACGCGGATGAGACGTGGGTGGGATGCTTGCGTATCCCCCTGAGAGAGAACGACCGTGTTGGAGTGCTGTTGTGGAAGGCCTCTTGCGACGAATCACTCCTCAAGGCCGGCGTTGGCGACGGCCGAGGCGAGGGCCGCTTCGTCGATGGCCTCCTCTTCCGTCTCCCCCTCGGGTTCGGACTCGACGTTGCTGTCGGTGTCGTGGTCGCCGTCATCGCTCTGGTCGGCGTCGTCGGCGTCGTACACGCGGGTGGAGCCGTCCTTTGTGTCGGCCTCGGCTTCGACCTCAACCTCGCCATCGGCGTCGTCGTAGCGGACGGCGTCCATCCCAACGTCTTCGCGAGCGTCGTTGAGGCCGTCGCGGTAGACTTCGAGCGAGAGGTTGTCCCCGTACTGTTCGCGGCACATCGCGACGTAGGGGGTCGAGTCGGTACCGTCCTTGTCTCCGTCCTCGAAGGCATCGAGGCGAGCGGCCGTCCGGTCGATGGTTTCGCGCACCCACTGGTTTCGGGTGGCTTCATCGACGCGGGTGATGGTCTCGGGCCGAAGGGAGACGTTCACGTTGCCGTCGTCGGTTTCGTACGTGCTGGGCTTGGCGGTGATAGCGACGTACGCGGGGGGTTCGAGGCCGGAGAGGAACGCGGCGGCGTCGGGCTGGTACTGACCGGCGTAGACGAACACCGTCCCCGTGGGATCGACGATTCGGGCCTGCCAATATTCGCTGTCCTTGCCAACGTCGTTGACTTCGGTGACGGTCCCGACCAGGAAGTAGCGGTTCGCGGTCTCGCCGCTGGGGAGCAGCGCGAAGTTCGGGGCGCGCTCCTCGTCACTCTGTTTGAAGACGTGGGTTGCGTCGTTGAGTTCGGCGGCGAAGGCGCGCTTTGCGACCTGTCTGCCCTGTCGCTGGGTGCTGTTGCTATCGGTACTGCTGTCGGCTGTAGATGTTGAGTTACTCATTAATGTGAATTGGAGAGGGTAGTGGGCGGAGCGTGGGCCTACGCGAGTGGGTCGGCCTCATCGACGAGGAGATATTTCCCGATGACGCGGCCGCTGACTCGGTAGTAGCGACCGACGAGGGCGTCGGGGAGGTCGTTCGCGACGACGCTCGTATCGAGAGCGTCCATCGCTTGCTGTTTGGCCTCCTCGATGGTGATGTCGGCGAGGGCTTCGGTCGCCTCCTTGTCGAAGATGGCGTGCTGGACGCGCACGCCGTCGTCGAAGACGGCCTTGATGCGGAGGTCGAACTCGCCTTCGACCTTTCCGTGTTCGGCACACCGGCCGTCCTGGAGGACGCGCGTACAGCCGTCGTGGGGACAGCGCTTGATGAGCCCGCTTCCGGACTGGATCGCGACCATCGGGGCCTCGATGGTCAACTCCTCGGCGTTGTCGCCGACTTCGATATCGTCATCGACGGGATCGATGACCGTCCGGGAGTTGAGGTTGATGGAGTAGCAGCCTTCGTACTCGCTGGTGACGACGTTGTCGAGTCGGTACACGCCGTCCGCGTCGAGTTCGGGAAGCTCGGCTTTGGCCCACTTGGTGAACTTGAGTCGGCCGCTCTCGTCGCCGATGAGCCCGACCTGGGCGATGCTGTCGCTGGTCGGCTCCCATAGGTCGACGACTTTGACGGTGACGCTGACCCACTGGCCGTCGGTGTTGATTTCGTCGAGCGTCGTGTCGCTGGCACTCTGCGAGGGGAGTGCGAGGTCGTCGTATTCGATGCCGAGCACCTCGAGGTAGTGGTTGCGCGTGGCGCGAGTAGCCTCCTCGAGCGGCACGTTGTAGCCGTTAACCATCTGGTCGAGCCGGGTGACGATATCGTCGACACTCGGGAGGGCTTCATCGCCGGCGTCGTCGGGGAACTGTTCGATGAGGGTGGTCGCGGTCGTCGCGAGGTCGTCGCTGGAGGCGTTGACCGCCGAATCTGCGGGTGTTGCGTTGGTGGACATTGGTTCGAGTTTGGTTCTGGTTCGATGGCTGTTTGAGGTGTCTTCTGGGGGAGTTTCTCCACGAGGGAGACGGGCCGAGAAGCGTCGGAACGAGGCACACGAGAGCCGTGAGAGACACGGTATCTCTCGTCTCTGTTCCGATTCCCCTCACCCCCTCTTGGGGAGCAAAAACTCTGGGAGGGTTGCTGGTCGCGACGGCCTGCGAGTCCTGGCCTGCTCGGTCAGCGAGCGTCTTCGAGGCTGATGGTTTCGTCGGCACTAATCCATCCGCCGAGGGCGGCACGCTCGATGATGGCGAACGACCCGTCTTGGAGCGTGGCGAAGCGCGTCCCGACGGTCGGGCCTGGCCCCGGCGGGTCAGGCCGGTATCGGTCGTCGGGATTGACCGCTCGCGAGGGATCTTCGCCGTCGACGATATCGAGGGCAAACAGCTCCTCGTCGGTTTCGGTATCGGTGTCGCTGTCGCTGCTATCGGGATTGGAGTTGGTATGTGAGCACATGAGTGTGAAGTTAGCTGTCGTCGCGCCAGCGCTGGCCGCAACTGGCACACGAGAGGAGTCTGGTTGGTGGCTCGTCGATGGAGCGGAGTTGGACGAGTCGGTAGTGCGCCCGGTCGTGGGAACACTCTGGACACCGGCAGGTCGTCGTGGGCAGGCCGAGGCTCGGTTCTGTCGTCGCCGTCGTCTCGGAGGTGTCGGGAGTCGCGACGCCGGTGAGCGCGTTCGTGCTGGGGTCCTCGGTGGTCGCTGCGGTATCGCCGGTGGCGTCGGAGTCGTCGTTCTCGAGTGCGGTTCCGAAGTGGTCGAGGTTGCGCACGAGCGCCCAGAGACGGCGCTTGCCCTGTGGGACGGGATGGTCTGGGACGGGCATCGAGTCGGGCTGTGAGGTGGCAATGACGTCGTGGACGGCGGCGTGAATCGCGTCTCGGTCGGCGTCGGAGTCGACGAGGACGGAGACGACGTTGGCCTGTTCGCGCCACCAGGTCGGGAGTGGGATGCCGCCGTCTTCGTCGAATATTTCGGTAGCTTTGAGCCATTCGTGGGCGTCCATCTGCCCGCTCTCTTCGGCGTCGAGGCGGTCGACCGGCGTGTGGACGGGACGAGAGACTTCCTGCACACCGGGTGTGCCGAGCGCGGGTATCGAGCGGCCGCCGTGCCGCTGGAAGGGCTGTTCGATGCCGCGCTCACGATTTGCTTTGGCGTATTTCGCCCAGTCGACGTTGGGGATGTCGCCGCGTGGCGCTGGCCCGTCGCCAGCCTCGATGACCGTGATGCGAGTCTCGGAGTCGGCGGCGAGCGTCGCTTGGCCCTGATATTTCCCGACTTTCCCGGCGACAACGCGCACGAGGTCGCCTTCGTGGAGGATGGTTCCCTGATTGGATTTCGTCCAGACGGTGAATTTGATGGTCCCGGTGTCGTCTTCGATGAGGCCGACCTGCTGTTGGGTGCGGGATTTGGGTTGCCAGAGTCGCGTGACGGTCCCCTGGATGTCGGCTTCGACGTTATACTTCGAGGGGATGATCGGCACGGAAGAGATGGGCTGGATGACGCCCGCTTCCTGGTAGAGTTCGTCGAGGACGTTCGATTGGGCGGTGAAGAGGTCCTGTCCTCGGGCGACCTTGCTGGCGAGGCGGTGTTCGAGGATGGGCTTGTTCGGGGGTGTGACGAGGCGGTCGGTGATTCGGTCGGCAGCGTCGTGCACGCGCTGGGTGGTTTCCTCGTCGAGCTGCTCGAACGGGTCGTAGGAGTGGATGTTGTCGCCGATGACGCGGTCGTTGTAGTCGGCCCGGCGCTCGCGGTACTCGGTGAGGAGTTCCCCCCTGCGCCGTGTTTCCCGGTCGATGCCCGCGACGTGGGCGGCGAGGGCTTTCTCTCGCTGGCGTTTACGCTCTTCGCGAAGTCCGTGGAGGCGCTCTTGAGCTTCGAGTGGGAGTCCACTGAGGTCCTCGTCGGTGAGGTCCATCGGGTCGATGTCTCGGGCTTGCGTGGTGCGGAGGCTTGCACCCACCCAGTAGGCGTCGAGTTCCTGTCCGCCGGTGCCTTCGATTTCGAGGCCGAACTCGTCGTATTCGGGCTGGGTCCGGGCGGCCATCATGAGCTCGCCTGCGTTCTCGAGGCGGACGCCGAGACAGTCGCTCTCGAGGTGGGGGCTCTCGTAGAGGCCGCGAAGTCGGAGTTCGTCGAAGCGGTCATCTTGTTCGACATCGCTGTTCGAGAGGCGGTGCTGTCCGTCGTGGTAGTATGTCATCGGTAGGTCACTCCGTGGTGGTTGATTCGAGAGGCGGGCGGCTGTCGGCCACCCACCTCTCGAACCCCCTCGACCCCCTTGGGGGGCCAATACTGAGCGAGGGCTAGCCGAGCCCGGTCTGTGGAGGCGGAGCTCGATTAGCAGCGACACAACCTGGTGCAGTCCTCACAGGGCGTCTCGAACAGCGTATGTGACGTTGAGCCCAGAACAATCTGGAGTGGGCGACAGGATGTGGGGAGCGAGTAACATAGTCCCGTGGCAAAATACTATATTCCCGCACCGCAAAGGGACCAGTATGACTGATCAAGCGCCAGCCGAGTTCGCGGATATCAACGAGGAGGTCCGAGAGGATTGGAAGGAGGAGACGACACCTTACGAGCGTGTTCGCCACGTTATCGCCCACACGTATTCACCCGTGTCGGCAGACACCGTCGCCGAGGACGCTCTCACCTCGCCGAAGACGGCTCGAAAGCACCTCAATGCACTCGCCGACGAGGGGTTTGTCGTGACGGCTACCGGCGAGCACGGTGGGACAACTTACCGCCGGTCCCCCGAATCGCTCGTCGTTGAGCAGGCGGCAGATATCCTCGAGCACGTCTCGACGGATGAACTCGTCACGCGTATCGGCGAGATGCGCGATCAGCTCAACGAGTATCGCTCTGAATACGGCGTTGATTCGCCTGAAGAGCTAGCCGTCGAGCAGACGAACCAGACACTCGAGGATAGAGCATCGGACCAGCCGGAAATTGATTCGGAGACGATTCAAGAGTGGCAGACGCTCCGGCGCAACCTCGCGTTCGCAAACGCAGCCCTCTCGATCGCGAATGCCGAACGATTTGTCGATGGTGATCGTCGCTCGACCGACCGCAGTATTTCGGCCTAGTCGATGTCGAATCCAGCTGGAACGGAGGAGAGCCACTCACTCCGTGGGCCGATTGACCGGTCAGCCCTGATCACAATCCGCGATATTATCGACGAGACAGAGCCCCTCGCGACACCTTCACTCGACGACTATCTCAACCCGTCTGTACTTGAGATCAGCCTCAAGGATGGCCTTTGTGGGGCCGATAATGGGCGAATTGACGTCCAGTGGACAGTCCGTGGAGACTACAAGTTTCACTATACCGACTCCAAGGGCGTGAACTTTCGGTGGGGAAAGCATCCACACGATGGGGACTATATCCACGTGCCCGGTCTCGAGCATTATCACCCACCACCTAATGCGAGTTCAGACCCGGACGAGGTAGAGGAATCCTGCATCAAGCAGTCACCGGAGGCACTGGTTACTCGTGCTGTGCTCAAACTCTGGCGTGTCGCCTACCACAGCCAGTCATATGACCCGCTGAACGCTGGAAGCAATCCTCCGTGAGACTCGACTACCAGCAGAGCTAGCGATGGATAGTTCCGTCTTCGAGGTCCCTCGACGATATCGTTATATCCAAGCGTGGAGTAGCTATAGTGAGCCTTGAACGGCTCATCATATCAAAGTAGGAAGGGCCACTCGCCTTTCCATTCCACTAACGATGAGCTGTAGCGCCGTTACGTGAGCGAGTTTCTGTACTGACTGCTTCTGTTCGACGTGGTCGTTCGCGGTCTGTCGTCAAGGGCGCGCTGGAGCCACGTTGAATGTACGCGGGATTGTGGGAGGTTCCAACGAGAAACCGACAGACAGCGCAGGGATACCACGATACAGTTATCATCGCTGTCAGCCTCTCTGCGAGTGGAAAGCACGGCGCTTTCTTACTTTGATATGAGTGGATACACCGACAGGTCCGACCTCACTGAGGACGGACAACAGAACGGCAGTACCGAAATCGAACACAACACCGAACATGAGCACCCCACCCACACTGTTCGCCTGTTCTCACAGGCGGCAGACCACGGATTCCCGGCGACGGTTCGCCTCTCCACCGAGGAGATCCGCCGTCTCGACGATGGAGTGGAATCCCCGACGATTCGTCGGTGGCTCAACCTCGATGCAGACACGAACGCAGACGCGAGTTCCCACTCGCCGTCCGCACTCTCGACAGAGCGTGAGTTCCGTGGCACTGTGGATGGACAACACTCGACCACCGAATCTGACTCCGAATTCGACACCGATGTCGACGTCCTCGCCGATGTCGATGCCGGTGTCGACTTCGACCGTGAGTCCGAGCGTACTGGTGCGCACGAGTCCGGTTCTGAACTCGAACTCGAACGTGAATCCGAGGGCGTCTACGGCTGGTACGATGACCAACCGATGGTCGCGTCTCGGAGTGATGAGCGGAGGACTGAGATGAACGCTTGCGGACGACCCGCTGATGCGCTCTCTGAGTCCGATGTTCTCGCACGTGGGCAGTACATCTACATGGGCCACGACCGCCTGACCGACCCGACTGGGGACCAGTTGACGGGCACGGCATCTGGCTTCGATGAGTACGACCCCATCAGTTCGACGGAGGTTCCGGTGCGCCTTGGACGAACACTCGTCCCTGAAGACCAGCTGGATGCACACACTCGCCGGCTGCGTGCGCTGAAGGTCATCCCCGAGGATGAGCAGGCGCCACGCGAGGCAGAGGGTGTCGGAACGGACGATCTGGAAGTGACGCTTCCCTCTGGGGAGTTAGTCGCACTCCGGACTCTCGTTGCGAATCCAGCGGAGTACTCTCGATCGTCGATTCCTGGTATCGAGCGCCGGCTGGCGTTGGATGCAGAGCTAAAGAGAGTCTCTGCGGGAATTGACGCTGCTGGACACCTGACTGGCCTGGCTGCGACGTTGGATGCACACACCGACTTGCTCGCTCGCTACCGGAGCGCGCGTGCTGGTGTTGCTCCTGCGCGTCGTGAACAGACCGTCGCCCAGCAACTCTACGACCTCGCCGAGCCCCTTCGGGAGCTCGACGCTGAGGATTCCGAACTTCGTGAGGAGGTCTTGACTGAAGCACGCAGATTGCTCCAGGCTGAGACCGTCCACGAGATTCGTCGCCGACCCGTCGAAGTCGCGTCCGACCTTGCACAGCGTGTGCTGGATGGACAAGATGTGACGTCGGCATTCCTCAGACTCCTCGAAGACGAAGCAACGAACCCGAGAAACGTCCTGCGAATCAACGCGATTCTACAGGCGAACCTCTGGTCCTCGAAAGGCTATCTCACCACGCAAGGCGTCGTGAAGAAGGTCTACCATGCTGACGTCCCTGGATTGAAATTCGGGATGATCGTCAAGGATGGAGATCGCCGCGAGGATGAAGTTCGTGTCTCTGTCTGGGAGTCAAGCGAAGAGGAAATTACTGCATCAACGGCCGACCCGGATGACGCCGATGGAGAAGTAATCATCTCGAAGAAGATTCTCGCCGAGCCGAACGAAGGTGACGTGGTCCGCCTGGTTGACTTCAAGCTACCGTACAAGAAGTCCAACCAGACGTATCAAGGTCAACCGAAGCTCGACTCGCGTTGGGAATCCGAGATTCAGATTCTCGAGCGTGCACCGATCACCGCACCGACTCGCTCGACGCCTGCGACACCTCAGCGTGTTAGTCAGTCGTCGCGCTCGTCTGATGCTGGTGAGGCTGTTCCCCGGAGTTCCGCTGCGAAGTTCTCTGGTGACGTTTCGACAACCTGGCCTTCGCCAGTGCTGCTCGAGACGCTCATCGAAGACGAACTCGCTCGTGTCTCCGACCGCGTTCAAGCAATAGCCGAACGCAAACAGCTCGCACAGCAAGAGCGTCAGATGAAGCGAAACCGCCGATTCCTCACGGACCACCCTGAGGCACTCGGTCTCTTCAAGGCAAACGCGTTGATGAGATTCGTGAACGGCGACTCGCCTCGTGACCCCTCGTCGTGTTGGGTTTGTGGTGTCCGGAACGATGACATGAACTACGATCCGGTCGTAGCGTCTCGATTCCACCCACTCTGCCTGGCACGCGCTGGTGTTGAGAGTTGTAAGGAATACACCGAACAGCGCCTCACCGAGTACACCGAGTCACTCGATGGAGGAGCTGCCTGAGTATGTGTATGAGCACAGTTGATACCCGTACTCAGGTTCGGATTCAGGCTCAGATTCGACAGACCTCGATAACGGTACTCCCCGATACCTGGTTGTGTCCTGAACTGTAACGAACCCTAGCACCCCCGAGTTCCCTACCGATCGAACTCAGAATTCCAACTAAATTCTCTTTCGAAAACCAAACCTGTAGCCGCCGAGCAGCGCCTCAGCCTCCCGAACCGCCGATCACGAACCCCCCAGAAGCAGCCTGTGCTACGGTCGATGTCGTGCGGACCAGAATGTGGTGGGTGTAGTTCCACATTCAATGTAGCCAACGAGTCCTCATACGGGTGAGACGCATATGGAACAACAGTATGACGACGTCTGGGCACGGTGAGGAGGAGACATGGTTTGAGGTACAGCTGTCGGTTCCATGGGTGGTGGCGGGAACGACGGGCGTCCAGGACGTAATCAACATCGCGGTGTCGGAGGTGGGCAAGAGGGTGAATCAGACGTCGGCGCGGTACTCGGAGATCGTCGTTCAGGACGTCGCGTGTCCGTCCTGCGGGTATGAGTATGAGGCGGCGCTTTCGACGACGGATTTCGCGTTGGTGGTCGTGACGGTGTTGGCGCAGTTCGAGGCGTCCTCAGCGGAGGAGAGTTCGCGCATCGCGAAGCGTGAGTTGGGTGTGCGAATGAAGGATATTCCGTTGACTGTCCTTGGGGTTCGGCGGGCGTCGTCAGCAGTGGAGCCAGCGGTGGAAACGGCGTCGGAGCCGGACGCGGTGACAGATGCGCCCGCAGGGGACAGGCCGGAGAGTGACGCCTCGAGGTCAAGCTCCTCGGCGAGGTAGTCTTCCGTCTCTTCAAACTTCATAGTGAAACGAAGCCCTACAGGTGGTATAGCGCTAATACTGGCCCTTAGTACTCTACCTCAATCCAACTTCCTGGGTATTCGAACCCAGTATTCTGATTGTGACCCCGAAAGTCATAATATTTATTATGTTAAGGAACCAACTGATGTCGTGCCCAAAACACCCTCCTACGACGGACGACACCCCTCCATGGATGGGCACACATCCACCGGGGATTAGGACAGTTTCCTACGTCTCCTGCCACGAGCGAGCGAAGTTGCTCGACCAGTGCCGAGCGTAGGATCAGCGGAGCAGTCTCTAGCGGTGGATTAGCCGCGGATGACTGTAACGTCGAAGCCGATAGCAAAGCCAGTTCCAATCCCACTGCCCGTACAAGCACGGGAACTCGGCCTCTCACGTAAGGATGGCCGGGGACACCCTCCTTTCGAGAAAGTACCAGAACGAACGGTGCGCGAGGTCGATGGCTTAGTGTCTGGTCGGGGAGTGGATTCAGCCAATTCGATTCGTAAAGAAGATTTCGAGTGTGGGGTCATGGCTGTCGAGGGACCGAAATCCGTGGTCCTCAGCACGCCCTCAACGACATGAGCAAAACTGGATATTCGATGCACAGCGACCGCCGGCTACCAGGACGGTCGGGTGAACGCGTGGAGGATGCGGCGGATCGTCGAGATGACGATGTATGCGGTCGAGACTGCGAAGCCACCGACACAGACGGTCCAGAGGCCGGTGGTAGCGAACTGCGGATCGACAGCGAGGAACATCATCCCGACGTAGGCGGTGATAAACATCGAAAAGACGGCGGTGGTCAGGAGCGGTACGTTGACCGGGGGTGCATATCGGATGGACATAATTCGTGGTCGGAGTCGAAGGTGAGTCGAGACTGATCGGTTCGGTCGGGTCGGCGGCGCACGGCCGCGCCGCGGACAAACTCGAGATCGAGCTGGAGCTGGAGCTCTGGCTCGGAATCGGAACGACGCGAGTGTCGTCGATGTCGCGGCGAGACGCCGCGCTGCTCGACTTCCTCACCCCTTTAGGGGACCAATACTCGGCCCGAGAGTGACCGTCCATCCGAGGGGGGTCGAACCGCATCGGTAACCGGCCGAGCGAAGCGAGGCCGGGAGCGGAGCGGGGCGGCGGAACGGGGCGGGGCGGAAGCGACAGGCCTCTCACAACCGGGGGAGCGCTAGCCGAGCCGGATCAGGGGATTCGAGCGTCAAAAAACGCCTCCGGGAGGTGGGGACGGCTCGCCCCTTATTGGGCTTGAGCGAGACTCGCTTCCGGCGCGATGTCCTTGATGGCCGCCTCGACTGCCGCTTCGATGTCGGAGACATCCGACTGGTACACCGACTGGACGGCGTCGGTGGCGTCGGAGTCGCGACTGGCGAGCGCGCCGAGGCGCTGCTGGGTCGCGTCGATGGTCTCGGCCACCCACGAGTCACGGGCCTCGCGGTCGACGACCGTGATGGACTCAGGTTGGATGGACACCTTCACGCCGTAGTCCGTCTCGTAGTGGTGGAGTTTGCCGACCACGGCCACGTACGAGGGCGTCTCGGCCGACCGGAGCACGTCCATTGCCTCTGCCTGGTACTGCCCGGCGTAGAGGTTGGCGGCCTCACCAGCGGCCATCACGCGCCCCTTCCAGAACTCGGAGTCACTGCCGACGTCAGCCGTCTCGATGAGCGTCCCGACGACGAACACGCGGTTGGCCGCCTCGCCACTCGGCAGGAGCGTGAACTTCGGCGCTCGGTCATCGCCCTCGTCTTCGGGGCGGGTGAACGAGTGGGTCGCCTGGTTGAGTTCTTCGGCAAACAGGCGCTTGGCCGGCTGGCGCTGAGTGACGGCCGGGGCGATGATCGCGTCGCTGAGGCCGGGGTTGTCAGCGGAGTAGCCCGTCTCGACCGCTTCGTCCACGAGGAAGTACTCGCCGACGACCGGGCCACGCACATCGAACGTCTTCCCGATGAGCGAGGCGCGGAGTTCTGCGCCGACCACGCTGGCGTCGAGGGCATCAGCGGCCATTTCCTTCGCTCGCTCGAGTGTGATGCCACTGACAGCGGTGGTCATCTCGGCGTTGAACAGCGCTCGGACAGCGCGCTCACCGTCGTCGAGGATCGCTTTCAGCCGAAGGTCGAACACACCATCAACTTCGCCGTGCTCGGAGCAGCGGCCGTTCTGGACGACGCGGGTGCAGTCCTCGTGGGGACAGCGCTTGATCAGGCCACTGCCGTCTTCGAGGGCGACGAGCGTGCCCGTTGCGCGCACTTTGCCGTCGGTGGATTCGACGGCGTCCTCGGCGGCGACCTCGGTGACCTCGCTGGCCTTGTTGAGCGAGATGGAGTACTTGCCTTCGTACTCGTTGGTGATGGCCGAGGCGATGTCGTAGGTGACGCCCTCCTCGAGGGCAGGCAGGCTCTCAGTGTTCTTCTGCCAGACGACGAACTTCATCTGGGCGCTCTCATCACCGATGAGGCCGACCTGCCGCATGGAGTCGTGCTTGGGCTCCCAGAGGTCGACGACCTGCACTCGGACGTCCACCCATTCCTCCGGGCCGACATCTGCGATGTCGCCGAGCATGACGCGCTCGAAGGCGTGCGAGCCGCTCGCGTCGCCACCGAAGCCCGCCAGCGCCGAGATGTCCTCGGACAGGTCGCCGTCGTCGAGGTCGTACTCCGCTGCGAGGTTGCGAACCGTCGTCGTGGTCGCCTCCTCGAGAGGGACGCTGAACTCCTGCATCGCCGCGATTCGCTCCTGGACGGTCGAAGCGGGCACGTCCACGCCCATCTCGCCGAACTTGCCGCTGATGTCTGCCGCACGCTGCTCCACGCTGAGGTTGGAGTTTGCACTCATAGTAGTCTCTCTGAGGGGGATTTCACGAGTCAAGACAGAACGAGGACGTGCCTCGCCCCACCCGCACTTCCCTCACCCCCTTTGGGGGCCAATACTTTCGGGAATCGCAAGCAGGACAACCGCCAGTGGCGGAGTTTTAACAGATCGGCGTTGCTCGCATCGAGCCGCTCGTGAGGTCGAAGATCGAGAAAATGGACGTCGTCACGCCCTCTCTCACTTCCCTCACCCCCTTTGGGGGCCAATACCCACGTCAAAGGGGAAAGCCGAACTTGTCTTCGTTGAAAGTCTCGCTCGATTCTGAATTCCAGTGACTGTAGTCGATGTCGGGAGCGTATTCGAGTTGTATTTCTCTCTGGTAGGCCCTAGGATTATATGTTCCTAAGATAACCTGTTGATGCCGGGAGATGTCAGAGGCACTGGCTCCCCCACCCCCAATCCCCTTGCATACTGGTAGCCGCTACCCCGGAAGAGTGGTTGTCGAGATAGAGTCAAGGATTGTCCATTACTCCCTTTTAGCAGCACGCATACCGAATTGGTCATCCACTGTGGATTGCTCTGAAGCCTAAGCCTGGAATCCTGCTCTTAGCACATGATGTGGATTAGAACGTGTAGTCGTCACGAACGACCGCGTTCGCACAGGATTCACAGAGGACGTCGAAGGGCGGCCACCCGGTGAGGCCGTCGGCGTCCTCGAGGAGCGCGGTCGGGACCAGGCCGCTGGTCCCACAGCCACCGTCACACGAGGTGAACGAGTGGCTGACCGCGGCGAAGGTCTCGCCGTGCGGGTCGTGGTCGGGCTTGCGGAACTCGGGTTCCTCGCCCGTTTTGAAGGACACGCTGACCGGCTCGCGCTCGGCCGTGTGGTTGGTATCGGTGCGCCGCTCGTCGGACTGGATGTTGGTCATCTCAAATCCCTCACCCCATTTGGGGTCCAATACTTTCGCAGCGACGAGGAAGGGGACACCACGGGCCGTGCGGGAGCGACGCCGCCGAGACGCGCGGCGATCACCCTACCAGCAAAGCCGGGAAGCGGAGTTAGCCGAAGAAGCGGGAGAACATCCCTCGTTGTTTCCGGCGTTCACGTTCGTCGGCCTGGATCTGCTCGTTTGCCTCCTCGTACTCGCGGAGGACGGCGTCGAGGCCGGAGAGCGTCTCCTTGGCCGTCGCAACGTCTTCGCGACGGACCAGCGGGCGGAGAATCTGCTTGAGCCGCTTGACGGGGTCGTCCGGAAGGTCGGAATCCGCCGGCGACAACAAGCCGGCCCGCTTGAGCTGGGTCCGGTAGCGTTCGCGTTCGCCCATCAGCTCGTCCATCGCCTTCAGGTAGGTCTCGGCGGTGAACTTGTAGCGGTCACGTTCCGCCTCAACATCCGCGAGATCGCGGAGCCGCTCTTCGAGGCGGGTCTGATACCGCGCCAGCACGCGGTTGTCCTCGCGAGCGACCTTCATCGCCTGGGCTGTCGGCGTTCGACCCTCGATGGGACCAACGGTCCAATCCGTCGGATGTTTCTCGGAATCGTCGAGATGGGGATTGGTCCGCGACCAGTTGCCACCGGCTTTCGTGACGGATTCGGTCATCATCCGCTGCGTACTCTCATCGAGGTCGGAGTCGATGTCCGTCCCGTCGGGAGCAGCGGGCGAGACGCCCTCCGGAGTGACGCTCCCACCAGGGGTCGACTCGCCCCGGTCGTTCGAGGCGGGGGAAGCGTCGCGCATGGCCGTCGACGCTGACTGTCCAGTGGGGGCGTTCGCAGCCGCGTCCGCAGCAGCGGCCGGGTCCACACCCATATCCACACCCACACCTCCGTCGTCGGCCCCACTGTCGCTGTCGTTGTCGCCGTCGAGGTCGAGGAGTACGTCGGGGGGACTCTCGGCGGCAGTCGCGGCGTCATCCGTGTGCAGCGGACCTGGGGCGCTCGGAGCGGCCTCGGCCGATGCAGACGCGCCATCACTCACGAAAGAACCCCCGGCCGCACCAGCGGAGTCCTGTGGCTTCTGAGCGGATGCTGAGGATGCCACGTCATTCGCGGGGATATCCAAGGCCGAGGTCGAGGGAGAAGACGATGCCGTTGGCCCGTCGGCCTTCGAGAACTTCACCCCATCGTCACTCGGGAGTTCGTAGTGGTCATCCACTCGGAGGAGCGCGCGGGCGAGAGTGACGCCGCCATAGGTCGCACCACTCGAGTAGTGTTGGCCGTCCCACTTGGGTCGCATCAACCCGGAGGTACGAAAGAGCGCGTCCATCCGATCGGGGTCTTTCCCCGTCCAGAACGCAAGCGTATGAGCGAACGCCATATCCGCTTCAGACTGACTCGGATAGTCGGCATCGTGAGACCCCCACATCGAGGAATCGCCTTCGTAGAGGCGGCGTTTTCGGTCGCCACCTTGCGAGTCGTACATCCGATTCAGAATCTCGCCATCTGATAGCTCGATACCGGGCCCTGCGAGGTCGGCAAACGTACTGGGGCACACCGGGGGAAGGTACTTCGTCTGGACCCGCTCGAGGGCTTCTCGGATGGCCGGGTCACGGATGTTTCTGAAGGCGTCACCGTAGCGCTCGACGAGTGCGCTTTCACTCTGCCGACCAGGGACTTCGGTGGAACGCCGACCGCCACGATTACCTCCACTTTCTGAGGTATCGCTCGCGGCGGTATCGGCGAGACTCAACTGCCCATCCGAGCTGGACTCACCACGAATGTACTCACCGTGAACGGCGTCTAACTCGTCCTGACATTTCCGAATCTCCGTGGGCGTGTCCTCGAGGTGGGCCCCAGTCACGGTGAAGTAGCGATCAGAGTCGTACATCTCGACGCGACCCCGGCGATTCCCGGCGGCGGTCAGTTCGCCCCCGACGAGGATATGCACACCCGTGCCGGAGGGAGACACTTCGGTGTATGAGTCGAGTCGGTCGATGATATCTTCGGCCCAGTCTTCGAGCTCGCCTGTATCAGGGTCACGACACTTATCGAGGTCGACGCCGGTGATGGAGACGTTGTCGGTGAAGACGAAGCCAAGGCCATCGCCGGGCACGCGGGAGTCGTTGAGTGCCTCCCACGCAGTGTCGAAGTCGCGGCGCTGTTTGGGGTTGGTGACGTCGCAGTTGATATCACCGCTGGTTCGATACGGTTTAGTCGGGATTTTGGTAGCTTTCCCGTTGCGCTCTCCCTCACGCCAGAGAATCCAGTTCTCGATAGAGCGGATATTGGCCGGGATTGCGTCGTTTGTTACGTCTATATTCGTCATAGATTCATCGTGATGTTCGGAAGGGTCGTCGCCACTCGACGGCGGGCGAAACAAACCCGGATTGTCGATATCGACCCGATTTCAGGGAAAATCGACACCCCGCGCGCGATTCGCGCAGAACTGGTGACCCCCTCTAATCCAATACTATGATATGTAGCATCGAAGGAGCCGAATGGGGCCACCAGATTGCTCGATAGAGCCTCTGGGCCGTTTTGCGCGCGTGCGCTAAGTCCCGACGGTTGGGGAGTCGTCGCAGACCCGGATTCTGGGGGTAGAAGGCTCTTACCTACTGAGCGCGGCGTGCGCGGATTTTGCGCGGATTTGCGCGCACTCGAATCACCTTCAATTTGGCCGATTTTGATCGGAGCAACGAGCGCGCTTTTTAGACCTTCTGGGCCGTTTTGCGCGCGTGCGCTAAGTCCCGACGGGTAGGAGGCGGTCTCAGACACGGGGTCTGGAGGTACAAGGCCCCTACATGCTGTGCGCGCCGTGCGCGTACTTTGCGCGCACCGCCGGAGAGGGTTATTCAAGGTCATCGAGTAGATTGGCCGCGCTGACGAACTCCCATTCTCCATCCGACCCCCAGATCGACTCGGTCAGTTCACCGTGTGACCGCCCCCGTCGTTTGGCAGGGAGCTCGTCGATTAAGCCGGCGTTCGCGAGAGCCCGCGCGATATTCCATGCTTCTGAGAGATTTGGGACGACCCAGATTTTCTTCTCGACGTCGAAGCAGTTGAAGTCCTCGTAGTGCTTGACGATGTGCTCGTGGCGTACGTTCCAGATCGCCTCTCCAATCACAGCTGGCTTGTCGTCTTTGTACGCGACGACATCTGGCTTCACGTCGGTCCCGAAGATCGGGGTGTATCGCTTGACGAAATAGTGAGAGGTATCATCGTTCGCGAGTGTGCGAGCGAGTGCCTCGACCATCACCTTGTGGTAGGTCTTCTCGTTGACGTCACCCTGGTCTTCACCAAAGGCGACGCGAGCGCCACACGCACGCTGACCGTCCTCGGTGACGGTGTAGTAGACACGGAGATTCTCGATCACCTTCTCTAGGTAGCCGAGGTCGATGAGCCGGTCGGGGGATACCTCAGAGAAGTGACTATTTATCGGCTTCATCGTATCGAGCATATCGAACTTGGGATGTCGACCGTTCACAGTTGTCACGACGGCGGCGAGAAATTGGCGTTCCTGAACTGTCAGATTCTCGTCTATGTCTGAGCCAACGCCACCGACCCAGGTATCGTGCCGGTCGGCGTGGTCAGCGTCCGAAGGGTTCTCCGTGGCCGCCCCCGCTCCATCGGCGCGGGTCGTATCTCCCTCCACGCCACCCTGTGCAACGGCGGTAGCAGTCTCGTCCGTGGTGGTTGGGTCGGCCCCGTTGTAGAGGAAGTCGTTGATACGATCTTCCAGATTGCTTACCGAATCTTCACCGCCACGTTCAGCGGGAGATTCGGCCTGAGCGCCACCGATTCCTTCGCTGGCTGCTCGGCGCGAACCAAAGTCGTCCGTGAGGTCGTCGGCGGGCCGGGTGACAGGCCTCGACGGGCCATTCTGATCGCCACCATTTGCGGGTTGCGTCCCGACCTGAGTTGCTACGTTCCGCCGACTCTCCCAGACGTCTTCTTCGGGCTCCGAGTCGGAGTCGGGGCCGGAGCCGGACACATCGTTGTGGTGTGCGTTCGGATCGGTGGCATCGACCCCAGAGCCGGTGTGGGATGCCGAGAGTTGCTCGGCGGAGGGGTCCGTGTTGCTTCCGGGGATGAGACAGTAGTCGTCCCGCGTTTGGCGTGTCTTCTTCGCGTCGATCCCTCCGAAGGAGTCACCGTAGGGTGAGACTGAATCCTCGTTCACGGGGTCGTCCGAGTCCCGGTGGCCGGCGGGGATGCCGACCGGCAGGAGCGTGACAAGTTCGGGAACGTCGGTCATGAAGCCCGTGTCGGGGAGTTGGGCGACCCATTCCCCACGAGGGAGTGACGTAATCCGGTCAACGAGTTCCTCGTCTTCGATGCCCTCGTGGAAGAGTGTCATCACCAGCTCTTCGTCGACGGCGAGTTTGCCGATGAGTTTGGTGTTGATGTTCCGCAGAATCTCCTTGTAGGAGGAGACGTCGAGGGCGTCGGATTTCACCTGCTCGGCGAAGTGAACGATAACCTCGAGGGCGAGGCCGAACTCACGGCCGTCGGGGATCATGTCGTCGCGAACCAGTTCGGACTGGAGGAGCGGTGCAGCCTCGTCGATAATCAGGTTGATGACGTAGCCATCGCTGACAGGCGGTGTCTTGCCGAGGCGATGGCGGAGGCGAGCGCCGGACCAGATGTAATCGAGCAACATGAACGTGAAGAGGTTGCTCGAGGCGGGCCGGAGGTCGCCGGTGTCGATGAGAACGACGCGCTTGCTGGCGAGGATGTCCTGGATGTCGAACATCGGCGATTGGTGGGCGTAGTGCCCGTTCTCCTCGTCCCATTCTGGGACGAAGTTGAGAATCCGCCAGATGAACGACCGCTCTGCTAGTTTCGTTATCCGATTCATCACCGCGTCGATGGAGGTCATGAACCGCTGGCGGTCAGCATCGACGTGGCGCTGAAGGGTCCGGTGGAGCGTGGCATCGCTCACGGGTGGGAGCTTCCCCTGAGCCTTCGTTTCCTCGTTCATGCTCCCAAGTTTCTGCATGTCCATCGCCGCAGTCAGGAGGTCGCTGATGGGCCATGCATCCTGGCCGTGAACGGGGTCGAACATCGCCTTGATGAGGCTGTTGAGAATTTCCTGAGCGACGAATGCCTGGTCAGCCATTTCTCGACCGAGGACGTACACGAGCAGTTCGTTGTAGCGGTCGATTTTCTCTTGGACAGCGACGGTTCGACTGACGCCGGCGGCGAGTTGCGGGCGAATATCGAAGTAGGGGAACGCGAGGACCTCGTCATTCGGCCCAGGGACGGTGATATGGACGACGTCGTCGAGGTTCCCGAACTTCTTGAAGTGGGCGCGCTTGTACTGGTCGGCCATCGACCCGCCCTTCTTGTCGAAGACGAAGATGGGGCCGTCGAACGACTCGTAGGCGCTGAGGGTGTCGTTAATCATCGCGGTGGTCTTCCCGCCACCCGTCGTGGCTGCGCGCATCACGTGGTGGGTGAGTTGTTCGGCGCTCAGGCTGATCGGGATGTCCGGCCGGTTGTCGACGGCAGTCTCGGCGTACCCGATACACATCCCGTGGTTATACTGCGAGAGGAGGTCCTCGTCAGTCGCAGTGAGTGGCGAGCGAGCGTCGGGTGATCCGCCGGAGGATCCGCGACTCGCGCGGGGGAGTGCGTCCGTGTGGGGGACGACGACGAAGTTCGCGAGTTCGTCGGGCGAGGCACACAGGATGGGGTCGGCTTTGCTGAAGCGCCCGGAGAGCCCGCTCGAGGTCGCAAGCCGGGCGTGACAGAGCGCGGCGAACTCTTTGTCGCTGATGCCGAGGAGGTCGCCTTCGATGCCGTAGTAGGGGCCTGACAGCGAGGTGAAGGCGTTCGAGATGCTCTGGATGGTCTGTTCGTTACAGGCGGCCCGGAGCGTGAGGTCGAACGTCGTCGTGGGCTGTTTGTGGTCGATCTGGGCCATCCGCGAGCCGGTGATTTTGTTGCTGTCACCGGCGGTGACGGTCCCTCCGACCTGTTCTGAGATATCGCCTCGGTGGATGTTGCGGCGTTCCTGTTCTGAGGTACCGAACATCTGGCGGGCGAACTCGTTTTTGAACGCGCTGAACGTCCCGTGGTTGCCCATCTTGAGGTTGCGCTTGTGGACTTCGGCTTCACTCGTCCAGTCGGGTCGTGGTTTGAACACGGCCTGGAACATGAACGGGTCGTCGGCGTGCACAGCCTGCTCAAGGAGGACGCTCAGGGGCGACCGATACTGGTCGTCGTTGTCCGTCGCGATGTCGCTGAACGGCCGCAGGAGCGTCATCCAGTCGTTCTTTTTCGACGAGATGCCTTTCCAGCGAACCAGCGAGGGGCGTTTCTCCTCGGGGACTTCCTCGGGACGGAGGGGGACGCCTTTCTTGATGAGTTGCTGCTCGGCTTCCTCTGGTGAGGGCCCGTCGCCACGGCCGATATCGTGGTCCTCGAACACGGCGGGATCCTCGAACCCGCTGAGGCGCTCGAGGTCGCCAATATCTTCGAGGGTCGCAATCCGCCGACCGCCCACCTGTGCGTTGCCGTTGTCGCTGGCGAACGCGGCCACGGGGTTGAACGGGACGATCTCGAATTCAAAAGACTCGGGATACATCGCGGCGATGTTGGCAGCGAGTGTCTTGAACGCGGTTGCGTCGTAGGGCGTTACCGAGACGTAGAAGTCGAAGCGTTTGGTGTCTCGCGGCTTGTGAATGACGAACTCGAAAGATTTCTTCGTGTCTTTGAGTCCGAGGCGGCCCGCGAGGTTGAACCGCCCAGTGTCGGTGACGCCGGCTCGATAGAGGCCGAAGAGTCCGGCGATTATGTTACCGGGCGTGACCTGCTCCCGAGCGGGGGAGATGTGGATGTACGGGCGGGCTTCAATAGGGTCGCCGAGTTTCTTTCCGGGCCCGGACCCCACTTCGACGTCCTCGTAGTCGGCGAGACGGTCCTCACGTGACGCATCCTGGTCGCCTGCGGTTGCTGGCGTCTTGACGCGGTCAAGGTCAGATGACTCTGTGCGAGTCTCTGCGGGGATTTCCTCCTCTGTACGGTCGTTCTGGTGCTCGCTCGCGTCCGTCGTGGAGTTCGGAGCGTCGGCCCGGAGACGCGAGAGGTCGAGGCCTTTCCGCTCAAAGACGCTCTTGGGGGGCTGTGAGCTCTCTTGAGCGTCGGCGTCCTGGTCGAGTGTTTCGCGGTCTGAGGGCGTTGCGGTCATCGCATCACCTCTACGCGGCCGGGGAGAGGTCTCCCGGTGGGGCGTGCGATGGTCGCGAGAGTCCCGGTGGGCGGGACGATTCGATTGCTGTTGGTGTGCTCGGTCATTATCGTGATTGGCGGGTGAGCGTCTCGTCCGGGGACGCCGGTGTTCCACGGGGTAATGCCTCGGAAGCTGTCGCTCCCGAGCTGTGAAACGAGCCACTCGGAAAGGGCCCGGTTGGTTGTTCGGGCACGAGTGGGACGATGATTGAGGTGTGTTTCCTATCCGTCCCTGCCGGGTCAGGGGGTGGCGATCCACTCGAGGAGCGTCACGAAGACGGTGACCCCGAAGTAGAAGATCGTCATGCTGGCTCCGCCGATCATGAGCCACATCCCGTTTTCTGCACGGTCGGAGTTCTTGCGGGCGGTGAACCAGACGATTGCGCCTAGCGCGAGGCCGACGAGACCAGCGTACTTGAGGACGAGCAGGACGGTGTCGTACAGGTTGGTCATGATGCCTTCCAGACCACTCGTGCCGGTCTGTGCCGCGACAGGCTGCACGAAGAGGGTCAGTGCGATGAGGGCCATGAGGACGGTCATTCGGTGCTTCTTCAGGAGTTTCGTTACAGGGAGGGTGTTCATGTGATTCCTCGAACACGAGTACGGCGAGAACGAGAATAAAGAAGCGCAGCCCACATTGGATGTGGTAATGTAGCGGATGTAGTGATGTGGTCAGAGCAATAGTCGAGGACCGCTTCGTGAACAGTCCATGCGGCTGATTTCGGCGTTTCGAAAATATACACGGGTTTGCGTGGGATTCGCGGAGGGGCGGGATTGTGGGGGTGACCGCTCAGTTTATTTTCATGCCATACGTAAGCGTCTCCGGATAAGGGAACACCCTCCTCGTAGACCCAGTCCATCGAGTGATTGAAGTGTCAGCCAAAAACACCACACCAACCACGGGTATTGCTACCGACTGTGACGAACCCCGGACGACGATCAACGTTTGTCTGCACCGGAATACGCACACGCGTTTGACGGCCTACAAGAATTACAACCCACTCGCGAACAAGACGTTCGACGAGGCGGTCAACGAGATTCTGGACTCGGTCGGATTCCCCGAGGCCGATGTCTTTGAGAACCCGGCGTTCCCAGTTCTCTCATACACGGGTGACCAGCCATTCTCGATGCCTGGTGACGACTGAGCAGAGCCACCCACGCGGTCTTTCCCGCCGGTCGCTCTCCACAATCAAATAGCTGGCTCTGTTGAAATTCTTATTCGTTGATAGTTCTCAGCAGCCGTGCTGAATATAGAGGGTGGGCCCTGTTTAGACGCTCCTGATCAACTGAGAGTGGTCGTGACTAGTAACTTCTAGCGTTCTAGCAATAATCGCTACTTGTCGAATCTACTAGGAAATGAAGCGGGACGGATTCGGTGTGCAAACCAAGACCGCCCGCTTCGCGAAGACAGTCGTAACGTTCGCTCAAAAAGCCGTCGCTGGCGAGCCAGCTCCGGCATACCGGCCCGGGAAAGAGGGGTATGCCGATTGGGTGATTCTGGCGATACAGGGGTTCAAAGAGTATCTCGGCCACGATTACCGGAAGCTGATGGACGTGCTGCGAGAGATGCCGCGCGTCGCGGAATCACTCGATTTGACGGTGGAGACGCTGCCGCACTTCTCGACGGTGTGTGCGCGCAAGCAAGCGATTCCGATGGCTCGGTGGCGAGCGATCCTCGACGCGTCGGTCGAACTGTACGAACTCGGTGATGTCCAAGCGATCGACGCAACCGGCGTGGATCGTGTCCAAGCTAGTCAGCACTACGCAAAACGAACGGACTACACGTTCGAGGCGGTGAAGACCACGCTGCTCATCGATTGCGAAACGAGTGCGATCCTAGATATACACTGTTCGATGAAACAACCTCACGATACCCAGATCGGCTGGCAAGTGCTGGTGCGGAATCTCGACGATTTGACGGCTGTGGCGGCTGATAAGGGATACGACTGGGAGCAGCTCCGCACGAGGTTACGCGCTGAACATATCACACCCTTGATTCCGAAGCGTGACCCAGGATTCCGGGGGTGGGCGAGGAATCTACTCATTCACGATCGGGGCTACAATCAACGCTCGAACGCTGAATCGGTGTTTTTCGGCTTGCGGCAGCGATACGGTGAGACGCTGTGGGCGAGAACCTGGTTCGGTCAATTCCGCGAACTTGTCATGAAATCGGCGGTGCGAAACATCGAACGCGCCTTAGAGGGTTCAACCCGATGAAATCAGGCGTCTAAACAACGCCTAGAGGGTGTATTCAGCAAGTTTCCGCTGAACAAACCGGCCCTCCGTTATTAGCGACCGTGGGACTGCCTCTGGCCGTCAAACTTTTTTCAGATGGCACGGTACCTGATACATGACTGACTTGCCCTCCCTCTCTCGTCGTCAACTTCTCGCAACACTCGGTGCTACTGCGACCGGTGTAAGCGGGTATGTTGCGGGCGTTCGCTCCGCTGACAGTGTACCCAACTGGCTCGCTGGGCGCGACTGCCCTTCGTTCCCGCTCGTTACGAGTCCGACAGACTGGTCGTTTCCCCAGCACGATAGCGCTAACACGGGCCACGCTCCGGCACGGGCCAGTCCAGACTGGCCACTCGACGAGATGTGGGAACTTGAATGGCCAGTCGGGGGACTGTACCGCCCAACCCCGCTCATCGTTGCCGACGGCACCGTAATTGCGTTTGTAGATGATGGGCAGCGAGGTCTTCTACTCGCTATCTCGCTCGCCGACGGTCAGATACGCTGGCGTCGCCCGGCTCAAAACGCCGAATACGGATGGGCTGCTGCAGCGAACGGGACGGTGTTCGCTGACGTTGCCACTCCTGACTCGCCTGTGCAGTTCGCGGCTCGGTCACTCGGCGACGGCACGGCCTCGTGGACATCGAACGTGGGATTGGCTGGCTTGGCCACCCCTAAGTTCGCCGGAGGACAGCTCCTTACCGTTGACCAGTCTCGTGACAGCACACGCAACGACGAGCAGTTTGCTCTCGTCGCACGCGATGCCCGTACCGGTCGAAAGTGCTGGCGAACCGTCCACGATGGGAGGCGGCCTCTGGACATGGCGGTCGCCGACGGGCGAGCCGTTCTCCCGACGCGTGAATCCGGTATCATAGCACTCGACGCTGCCTCAGGTGAGCAACGCTGGCGGTCGGATGTTGGTGGGGACACCGCTGCAATCGTTGACGGACGGGTCGTCTCTACGCGATTCCCGGGGGAACTTCGGGTGTTGTCGCTTGCTGATGGGTCGGTAGAGTGGACTATCCAGAGCGAGTACTTCATCGAGAGCGTGGAGAGTGCCGAGGAGACGCAATATGCCCGGCCCGGGTTCGATGTCGGTGCTGTTACTTCGGAGGCGATTGTGTACCACCTGAGCGTACCGAGTGATTACCCGGGACGATTGCAGGCCCGTGCGCTCGATACTGGTGACCTGCTGTGGGATGTCGGGCCAGAGCCGACACCGGTCGCGGCTCACAGTTACTCACGACCAGTTGTGGTTGGTGACGATGTCTTGTCCGTCCGGTCTGCCCGCCGTGGAGGCAGTGAAGACCCACCGAGAGCACTCTTACGACATGACATCGCGGACGGGACGGAACTCGACCGGATTAGTTACTCGGTCGGCGATATCGTCTATCGTCCAGTAGTCGCTGATAACACTCTGCTCGTTCCGACGGGAGAGCGGTTGGTCGCGTATACCTGAGGGGGAGGGCGATTGGGTGACGGTCAGACAGAGGGACGGAGACATGGGCTGGGCCACGACTGAACTCGTATCCCCACTATCTGCTCTGCAAGATTCGCGCCCTCTATGCAGCACGTGCTGACCCGGCTACTCGTCTTCTGACAGTAGTGGTGTGCCCGATAGAGAGGGTGTATGCAGCAGGCGGCTTTGCGGTCACCGATATCGCACTTGAGTCCCTGCCGCTGTTCTCACTAGCCGCGGGGAGTGTATTGGGTGGAGTTCTCGGAATAATCGCTGGCTATGGGGGGTTCGCAGCGGCGTTCTTTATCATCGCCAACCGGATCTATTGTGACGTTTTACCAGGGGATATTCGCGGCCCTCGATTTGATTTTCTGTTCACCGCAGTTATAGTTTCGATTATGATGACCCAACGCTTCGTAACCACACAGACGCAGCTATCGGTGGTTTTCGGTATCCTCCCGATATTTGTGGGAGGCGCGGTGCTGTTGGCAGTATACGTGCGTGCAGTTGGTCCCCGGAGCCTCACCGACCCGACATCGCCACTGGTTGCGCCCTATGAACAGGTCATAGTCTGGACTGAGGTTCGCGACAACGATCAACCTCAAACTACGGCGAAGAAAGTGTAGCGGTCCTGTTCACTATGGACGATGAGTGCCGCACAATTTGAGTATAAGCTCAATCGCCAGGCGAGACGCTCGAAAACTGGATTGAAGAGGTGCCATCATCATACGGGAAACGGCCCATCAGTACTGATGATATGAGTTTGATCTTATCAAATGAGTCTGGTTGATTAGGGCCCCTCGTTTTCGGCATCGTTACTTCTTGATCGAGAGTAGAGAATATAGCTTATACCCCCGAGAGCTGCGATTGCAGTGGGTACTCCAAACCCCGGCATTTGTCCGCTGGTGGTCTGTGTTGGACCAGTACCATCATCACCCAGTTCATTATTTTGTTCGGTAACCGTAGTGTCAGAAGCATAGTTTGGAGTAGAAGTAGGGGTAGGGGTATCGCTCGGGGTAGGAGTAGCGGTAGGAGTCTCGGTTGGCGTAGGAGTGGGAGTAGCTGTCTCAGTTTTTGTGCTTGACTGATCATCACTGCTGGCGTCGGGGGTGCTATCTACGTCATTATCTGATTCAAATGCGCTCAATGCTTTCTGACGAAGTTGCTCTAACGGGTTGGTTGACTCAACGGTCTTTCCCGGATATTGTCCAGTGAATCCCTCCCCAGTTCTAGCCCCTACACTGCTTCCGGACTGAGGGTTTGCCACAATTGTTGGTATTGACGATGAATAACTTTCCAACGATGGCTCGTATTCCCAGAGAATCCTTCCCCCTAAGTCTGACACGTCATCACCATCATCATTCGATTGTAGAGCTAAGCAGCATATGGACCCCCCACCGCTGCTGAAGATGAATCCATCCAGTATCGTTGCTAGACTCCCTAAGGTAGTACCTCCCTGATTTACTTTGCTCAGATTATACTCTATCTGCTCTGCAGTGTTTTGTGGGTTTATCCTTTTAATAGATGACTCTCCTAGTATGTACAGCTCATTATTTTCTAAGACGATGCGACTATCCTGACGTAGCGATAGCCTGTTGTGTAGAGTGCCATCTTTATTCAGAATATACACCTGTGGCCCCTCTGACGTAGTTATAAAGTAGTATATAAATTCCTCGTCGATTATTGGACTTTCTACACGGATAGCATCCTCAAGCACGTATCTCCAATTAATCTCCATACTGGGGACATCTACTGAGGCTATTTCATCAGTGTCTATCGGTGCAGTGTAGATATTATTAGAGGACTTTGTAATGAGGCTCATCTGCACATCCCCTTCATCAAAGTTGTCAATTCTCTCAATTATCTCTCCGCTCTCTCTGTTAATGACAAAAAGATTACCGAACACGCCTGCTACATATACCTCGCCATCTTCAACAAAAACTGGCGAAAAGGTCCAAACCCCACGTGTAGTATCCTCATCTACTCTGTATTTTTTACTCTTCCATACCACCGACTGTGTAGTTACGTCTAATGCGAGTATATGGGCTCTATCAGAGAATTCAAATCCTCCCCGGTTTCCAAGGTACAATATATCATCAACCAAAGTAATAGCTAGTGAATCCAAGAATGGGTTCGGAATATCATTTTCAAACACCCATTCTCTCTCTCCAGAGACGGCATCAAATGCATATATAAAATTCTTGTGAGTTACGTAAACTGTTCCATTAACAACCGTTGGTGTATTTATTCCTGTATCACCTGCCTCAATCTGTGCTTCCCAAACTTCATCTCCCGATATTGCATCAATAGCAACCAATCTATCGCCCAAGCTCACGTAGACCGTGGGCCCGCTAGCGTCGTTATTCAATGTGGGTTGGCTTACGCTCCCCTCTGATGTTGTACGATTTCTTGATTTGGCGTTAACTGATTCCACAACACCAACGGATGATAAAAGAGCCAACCCACCTGCTGATGTCACGATGTTCCGACGACTCACCGAATTCCACGAATTTGGTCTACCCCCACCCTGATTTTTGTCCATATAATGTCAATAGGTTGAACTAATAAAAATGTTCTGGCAAACCTCGCTCTCCAACCCCTGTCACCATGTTAATCAGTTTAATATCGTTTCCCTACTCTTCCCCCGGCAACTGTTTGGGAGTGGCTGAATTAGTAGTATAATTCGCAGCGACTCATACCGGTGACCGGCACGCGCCCTGTATGCAGCACGGCCTCAGAAACCTCCCCTGTTCCTGTCAGGAGTGCCGTGCCCGATACAGAGGGTGCATCGTTCACTCAACAGCAAGGGGGTTCAGTCTCCGGAAGCAGCTTCCTGAACAAGGCATATGTATCGAACAGGGTAGTTCCATACGTGCACGATTGGGTCAGACTCGGATTGGTCGCCGTCGTCGTATTTATCGCTCTCGCAGGTGGTGGCGCACTGTTGTTGCCACCCGATGTGATTTCGACGTTTCCGCTGAGTGTTGTACCGCTGCTCATCTGCTGGCCTGTTGCATACTGGTTCGTCTATTATCGAGAAGGAAAGACCCCGTTCCAGTCTGATGACTAAGCGCCCTGTATCCAGCACGACTGCTGGGTAATGTCTCTGTTTGAGCGTTTTACTACAGCCCTTGAGTTCCGACTCTGCCTCCGAATATTTGACCACACTTCTATGAGCGGAAAGTTCTCTACACGATGACGAGTTGTCGGTAGTAATGGGGTGTTGTGTCTCCGGTGAACTGGGGTTGACTTCGGCACGCAAGGCGTGCCGAGAGGCTATCGAACAGGCTGTACTCGAGTCGATGCGAGAGGACACGCCGGGGGTACTAGTCGATGCACTCCCGACACTGGGGAAGTCGAGAACCGTCGCCACCATCGCGGGAGACCTTCTCGACACCGACGATGGGCCCCGGGGTGTCACGGTACTGACCCACCGGAAGGAGACTCGCGACCAGCTAGAGGCCTGGGCCGACGAGGCGGGACTGGACGTTCTGCAACTCCCTCGACTCGACGACGACTGTCCAGCGGCTAGCGGTGAGTTCGGCGAGTCGTGGGTCGAACGCGTTCGGCAACTCCGTGCGAGGGGGCTGTCTCCTGGCCGACTCCACGGTAGTTCGGTGTACGATCTCCCCTGTTCCGGCGACGAGACGTGCCCCTACGTAGCCGGGTGGGAGGACTGCAGAGAACACACGGTCCTAATCGGACACCCCACCCACGCGTACGTGCCCGAGGTGACACGCAACCGAGTGGTGGTGTTCGACGAGGACCCTGGCGAGTCGTTTCGACTGGAGTTCGATGCGAACGCCGTCCAGCGTGTCGTCGGGGCGTACCTCGAGGAGAACCCGGACTTCGACGAGCCGTTGGGTGGCTCTGACGACCCGGTCCAGTCCGTCGGCGACCTCCGAGGGTACCGAAAGTACTCGCCGGACGAGGACGTCGAAGCGCTGCTGCGAGTCGTGCGTACCGGTCAGCTGTTCGACGACCCAGTACTAGCCGACCGACCTCGCGGGCACGGGGCCGCACGAGCGGTGGTACTCTCGCTCCTCGAGTCCCGGCGAGACGACCTGAACAACGGTGTCGAACGCGTGGCGCTCCCGGGGAACGCTGTCGCCGCGTACGACGACATCGACGGTGTGCTGTACATCCGACGCCCGCCGAACCTCTCGGCGGCAGCAGGGGTCGTCGGGCTGGACGGTACCCCCATCCACCGCATCTGGGAGGGGCGGCTAGGCTGTCCACCGGAGGCCGAGCTCCAGTACGAACGAGTCCTGTGTGACCGTTGCCGTCGCCAGTACCTGATGGAGGTGCTCGGCTACCGGGTGTACAACACCACGCCGAACATCAAGCCGTATTCGAGACAACGGCACATCAGCAAGGGGAAGGACTTGGCGTTGATCGAGGCGGTGTACCTCGAGACAGGTGTCGAACCAGCCGTCATCACCACAAAGACCGCGGAGCGCTACCTCGGACGCGAGTGGACGCACGTCCAGGCCAGTTCTCACTACGGTGCAGTCAGAGGTAGCAACGCCTTCGCCGGAGACGAGATACAGGTTGGAATCGTCCTCGGGAGCCAGCATCCTGGTGACCGCGAGATCCTTCGGCTGGCTGCCTTGAGCGGGGATCGACTCGAGTTATCGGAGCGCCACCTCAACCGTGGCCCAGACCTGTCGTACGGAGTTGCGGCTCGCCCGGAAGAGCCGGAGAACCCGTACCTGACGTACTTCCGCGAACACGTGGTGGTGCAGTCGGTCTTGCGATTCGGTCGCAGTGCGGGCGCGACCGTGTACGTACACACGGGTGCGGTGCCGGACTGGATCCTCACCGATGGGCCGATCGGGGCCGAGAAGTCGGTCATCCGCGAGCGCTGCGCCGGTGAGCGCGAGGTAATCAGTGCGCTCTCGGATGGTGCCGAACTCACTGCCAGCGAGATCGGTACTCGAGTCACCATCGCTGAGCGGACCGTCTACGACCGACTCGGACCTCTATCGGAGTGGTGCATCATTGAGCGAGTGACCGAGCGCCAGCCCCACCGGTGGCGCCTTCTCGATCCCGACCGACCCGGAGCTGGCTACGTCATCGACGATCAGTGGTACGTCCGTCTCCCCGGGACAGACGGTTTCGTCGACTGAGGCACGCTGTTTCGGCTGCTGGTCGTTTCGCGGTTCGACGTACGAGTAAATGTACGTGACTCCGCAAAGTTCGGTACCTGAATGGTTTAGACTGAATTGGTCGTCGAACCGCGCGGCGGAACGCGCCAACGTGGTGGGTTGAGCGCGTAATCCGCCGTCAGGAACTGCTGCACTGCGCAGTGGCAACGATGCAACGCCGGGCCCCGGCCCGGGCGGTTCGCGCTTGGACGCAACAATGTCCAACAAAAACCCAAACAACGGAAACCAGAACCCGAACTCGCCCACTGACGACCCCGAGAATCCTTCGATCTCGTTCGAACAGCTCCGCGAGTTCAAGGAAGAAATGCTGTCACAACTCGATGGTCGCGCCTCCGCCCACGCGTCACTCACCCCCGTCTCACCCGAACAGGCGCTCAAGAAGTACCTCGAGACGAGAGCCGGTGACGTCCAAACCACGACGCTCCGGTCCCACGAATCACGACTCGGCAAGTTCGTGGACTGGTGTGGCGATCAGGGCATCGAGACCCTCGATGAGCTCGGTGGGAGTCACCTCGTCGACTTTCGCAACTGGCGCCGCGACGACGGCGACCTCGGGAGAGTCAGTCTGAAGACACAGATGGACACGCTTCGCGTGTTCGTCCGGTTCTGCGCCACCATCGATGCCGTCCCGGACGGACTCCACGAGAGCGTTCTCTCGCCGGTGCTGTCGCGCGACGAGGAGTCGCGAGACGTGTTGGTGTCACACGAGCAGGCGTCGCAAGTACTCGCGCACCTCCGCAAGTACCAGTACGCCTCTCGCGAACACGTCGTGTGGATGCTCCTCGGGAGTACGGGGATGCGCACGGGTGCGCTCCGGTCGCTCGACCTCGACGACTACGACCCGGACGACCTCTCCCTCGACGTCAATCACCGCCCCGAGACTGACACACCACTCAAGAACGGGAAGGACGGCGAGCGACTCGTATCGATCGACGAGTCGGTCGCGGAGGTGCTGAACGACTACGTCGCCGACAAGCGCCCGGAGGTCGTCGACGACTACGGGCGCGACCCGCTGGTGGCCACGACTGCCGGGCGTATCGCGCCATCCACCATCCGCAAGTACGTGTACAAGTGGACTCGTCCGTGCGTGCTCTCGGGCGAGTGCCCGATCGACAACGACCCGGAGACGTGCCCGGCGGCCTGCTCCTCTGACAAGGCTAGCAAGTGCGACCTGAGTCGCTCGCCGCACACCGTCCGTCGCGGGTACATCACGCACCAACTCGACACGGGTGTCCCCCCGTTCGTGCTCTCGGGGCGGTGCGACGTCACGGAGGACGTGATGGACCAGCACTACGACGTACGGACGGAGGACCAGAAGATGCGCCAGCGGAGGGAGGTGCTGGAACGCCTCGCCGAGCTCGAGGAACAGTACGGGCACCCGACCGAGGAGGAGGACGAGCGATGACCGGGTTCGCGTTCGAGACACCCGACCGGTGTGTCGTCTGTGCTGGCTCGGCGGACATCCATGCGGTCGTCACCTACCACCGCGCCGGTCTCTACGATTCGGAACTCCAGAGTGGTCACCTGTGCTCGTCCTGCGTGACCCGGGTCGAGACCATCCTGAACTGGGCTCCGCCGTCCGAGTGCGACTTCTGTTCCGCGCCGTTCCCCGAGGCCGTTCGGCACGACGTGATGATGTACGACCCGGAGAACACGCTGTTCGAGACCTGTTCGATCTGTAGCGACTGCTACGACAGACAGAGATAGTCACCGGACCCGCCTACCGTTCACGGGGACGGTGTTGTCGGAGGAGCGTGGTACCGTGTCCAGTCGACCGTGGCAGGTGTATCTTCTCACGCCGAGCGGTGGTGTTGTGGGAGGCGCGTGGTGCCGTATCCGACTAACCGTGGCAGGCGTATCTTCTCAGTCCGGCTTGGATCCCAACGAGAGTGACGCGCCCGATAGTTCGGCCATCGCCTGTTCTCTCACCCTGTACTACGTCTCGGTCGCTAGCCGGCTCTGAGAACGCTGTTCGAGCCCCGTCGCTCCAACTTCCGCTGCGAGTCGCCGACCACGTTTCAGCGTCTGTTCAGCATCTCTGTCCTGTCCGTAGCCAGACTCCGCGAGACCGAGGTGAGTGTGAAGCCAGGCGACGACGTACATGTTTGCGAGTTCTCTGGACCGCTGTAGTGCGTCTTTCCGCTGTGCACGTGCCCTATTGAAGTCGCCAGACGCATACTCGACACACGCACGGAGACACGACAGTTTTGCCTCGTACGACTGGTCGGAGGAGTCCGCCTCTTCAAGAGCGCTCTCTGCGCGGTCGAGGTGTGGCTTCGCTTCGTCGGGCCGCCCCTCTTCGATGGCGACCTGCGCTATGGCTAACAGCACAGAAATGCTCGGCTCCCGAAGCTCCAGTTCGTCGAACGCTTCGAGTGCTTCCGTGAGGGTCGACTCTGCCTCCCCGTACCGTCCCTCGGCTAGGGCGACCCGACCCAGAACACCCTTCGAGAGCCCTCGGACCCGGTCGTCGCTCACCTCCTCTGCGCACTCCAGCGCCTCACCGGCCTCTTGGGCCGCGGTGTCGTACTTCCCTTGTTGCCTCCACACCTCCGCGAGGTTCCGCCTCAGTATCGCCTCGTCGCGGACATCGCCCATCGACTCGACCGTCCGTATCCCTCGTTCGAGGTACTCCTCGGCGGTCACCAAGTTACCCAATCCCGTGGCTACGTTTCCGAGGTTGATGTACCCGATCACCTGCCACTCCGGGTTACCGAGTTCTACTGCTCGCGCGAGCGTCTCGCGGTGGTGCTCCCGCGCCCGATCCAAGTCGTTCTTCGCCTCGGCGACCCGACCCAGGACGTTGTGACATTGCGCGACCCCGAGGTCGAATCCGATTCTTTCACGCAGTTCGAGACTTCGCTCGGCGTGCTCGGTGGCTTCATCGTACGCCTCCATCGAGACGTAGACGGACGCCATGTTCCCCAGCGCGTTGCTCTGGCGGCGTAACTCGCCGAACTCCTCGAACAGTTCGAGTGCTGCCCGCTGGTACTCCAAGTCACGCCCGTACTCGGTCCGCCTGAAGTACACCATCCCCAGCCCCTGTAACGCGTCCGCCTCCCCCGTCCGGTCTCCAATCTCGCGGTGCGCTTCGAGCGCTCTCTCGAACGCTGCCTCTGCCTCGTCCAGACGCCCCAGACGCATGAGGACCGTCGCGGCACCTCCAACGCAGCGCGCCCTGACCTCTCGCACCTCGTCGGATCCCTCTCCCTCTGGTATCTCCCGTTCGACGGACCGATACTCTTCCAGCGCGGCCTCCAGTTGGCCACTCCCGGCGAGCATTTTCGCCCGGTCGCGGTGACAGTGGAGGGCACCGACAGTCGAACAACGAGCTTCGAGGGAGAACGGCTGTTCGTCGAACCGCCCGAAGTACGGAGCGAGTGCCGGTACGTCACAGCCGTACCTGAACAGTCGTCGGGTAAACTCGTCCGCCCACGTCTCCGGGTCAGGGGCGATACGTCTCGCCAGCCTACCTCTCCCGCCTGCCTCCGTGCGCGCCCCAGACTGCTCCTCAGCGAGTGCAAGTACCCGGTCTACCGCCCGCCCGAGCAGTCCCGGTGCGTCGTCGAACACCTCTAGTGCCTCCGTCAACATCCGCCTCGACCAGAGTTCGTGACCGATTCGAAGCCGACCCTGCTGGTCCGAGGTCCAGACGACTCCGAGGTCGTGGAGCCGTGCGAGCGGCCTGTCGGTCGCTTCCCCTCCCGGACCGCCTGCGTGGACGTCGACGAAATCAGCCGTCACTCGCTCGCCTGCCGCGTTCAGGAGGTGGACGAAGAGTGCTGCCTCCTTGGTCAGCGTCCCTTCATCGGCCAACTCAGCTAGCCGCCGCTGGACGTCTTCGACAAGTCGCGTCGGGGTGGTACTGCTCGCGACCCCAACGGGGTCGGCGTAGAGGCTGACCCTGTGTGCGAGCAGGAACATCCCCCCGGAGTTTGCTTCGTCGTCCCAGACGCCGTCCAGTAGGTCCTGCGGTGAGAGGTTCGTCTCGACACCACTCAGCGAGTGGAATCGCCCGAGAAACCGCTCGCAGTCCCCGAATTCAGGGTCTCCCAACTCGATCACCTCCGGAACCGCGTTCTTGTACTCTCTGACTGCGGCGTCTACCGGCAGCGAGCGCGTGTCCATCCACTCGCTCGAACGTGCGTCGAACAAGAAGTGGACGCTATCGTCCGCTCGGAACTCTTCGGCTAGTCGGAACACGTCGTTAGCACTCTCTCTGACGGCGTCTTCGACGACGACCAGCGTCTCTTCGTGAGTCGTTCTGAGGTAGTTCCGGAGGAGCGCTACCGACCCGAACGAGTCCCCCGTCCCCGACTCGCGGTACAGTACGGTACCGATATCTCGGTCGAACCACGCACAGGCCACTGCTTTAGCTACCGTGCTCTTCCCACTCCCGGGTTGGCCAACTATAGCACAGTCCTGTCCCCCCGAGAGTCTCTTGACAAGGTGTTGCGTGAGGGACTGCGCCTCGTCTGAGGCCTCTCCTTCGAGCGTCCGTTCGACCGCGTAGCCCGCTTCGACCTCCGAGAGGGTCAATCCGGTCCGGAGTGCCACGGAGAAATCCCGCGGTTCGTGCGCCTTGAAGTACTCCTCGGTGAGTCTGACGAAGCCCTCGTTTTCGAGCGCGAGAGGGTGCCAAACGTCTCTACTGGCCCGTTCCGGCACTTCGGCTCCGTGTGCGAGTTCGAGTTCGTTCGTCACGTCGGTCCCGTCCGCTCGGAGTTCCTCCACAATCTCTCGTGCCCAGTCTACAGCACGCCCCCTCTCGTTCTGGACGGCTCCGAACGCCCCCTCGTCTGAATCGTATATCAAGAGACGAGCGCTCCACTCGCCGGCAGCGCTGGCTGTCACCAGTCCGTACGGGGGTGTCTCAGCCGCTGTGACGTGACACCCTCCTCCGGCCATCTCTGGGAGTAACTGCCCCGCCCCGGTGAGTCCACGGTAAGCCTCGACTGGGACGATCAACCGAACCGCCCCGTCAGTCTCGACCAACACGTTCCGGCACGCCTCCAAGACTGCCAGCGGACGAGTCGGGGGAAGGACTACTCCTACATCGTCTTTACCTTCCAGCCAGTCTGCGAGGTCGTGTAGGTTCTCGTTAGTCTCTCGACCGCTCGATATCTGTGCCCCTCGTAAGAACTCTCGTGGCACGTTCGCACGGTGGTCAAGGTGATCAACGACCGGTTGTGCTCGCAGAATGTCGCGCTCCCGGACGAGGAAATCCCGGTACTCCTCGACCGCTAGGACCGCTACGAGGGTCGGTTCGTACCCCTCCCCGGTACGAGTCACCAGCCCAGAGCTTTCTAACTCGTTCACTACACGGTTGACTGTCGCACGCGAGTACTCCAGGACATCTACCATCTCGCGTTTCTCCAGTGGCCGTTCCCGGAGCGCCTCCAGGAAATCGGCCCGAGATGCGACCAACGACAACACCTCGTCTCCTCCATCGCCCACCAATCCACTCACGATACGGATTCGTACGTATGATTGTGGTATGATACTTGCTCTCCTCTGCGGAGTACGGACGCTCGTTTCTCACCGGGTGAGAAGGCTACTCACCAGGTAAATAAATCACCACACGGAGTGCCGATGCGGACGAACTCAATGAGAGGAAACAGACGACGAACCTTGCTGAGTGTCGCCGTGGTCGTGATCGTTCTGCTCGCTGGTTGTGGAGCGAATGCACCAGGGACACCCACTGCCGACGTGACTGAAACGTCAACACCCGAATCTACCCCTACTCCGACGCCGACGCCGACGCCGACGGTGACGCCGACGCCAACAGCGACACCGACACCGACGGCAACCCCCGAGCCGACACTGAGCGACGTATCGCTCCCCCCCGGAATGACCACGGACTCGGTTAACCGCCGGCTTGCACAGGCGCACGTCTTCGCTCTCGGTGAACAGTCACTGACGCTCAGTCGGACTACAGACTTTGATTTCCAACCCGCGATCACTACCACCACTCGGATCGCGAACGACACCGCACTCTCGGTCAGGTCCGACTCGTTCTCGGAGACGACGACCTGGATAAACGACTCCGGCCAGTACTCCAGGACCGAGTCCAGTAGCGGTGTGACGTATGGGACGACCGACCGACCGTTCCGCTTGGAGGGGGTCTTGGAGCAGTTCCGTTACCAGACGTACTTCGAGGCCGCGAACTTTGAGCCGACCGAGGTCGTTCAGCGAGACGGTGAACTACTGATCCGAATCGAAGCCGACGCGATTACGAGTCCGTCCACGTACCAGCAGACGTTCAGCATCGACAGCGTGGAGCGTTTCGAGGCGACTGGTCTCGTGACGCAGGACGGTGTGATTCGATCCCTGAGTGTCGAGCAAGAGTTCGTACGGGACGGGCGTACTGTCGAAGAGAGCGTCTCGCTACGTGTCACTGACGTCGGCAACACCACAGTTCAACGCCCATCTTGGATCTCGCAGGCTGTCGAACAGGCGGTTCAGGTCAGCTTCTCGTCGCCGAGCGATGGCCAGTACGTCGCAGTGACACACGAGGGCGGTGCGTCGGTCTCTGCCGGAGCCAACGTCTTCGTATTCGCGTCCGGTGACTACAACGGTCGACTCGCCGAACAGTTCTCTGAAGGGGACACTCTGTACCTCTACGTACAGAACGACCAACTCGTGGTGTCCCGCTCACAACCCGGCGAGAACGTCCAGACGCGCTCGTTCTCCGGGAGCGTCACCGTCGGGATGTTCAACGAAGGTTCCGAGGTGTTCCAGGAGTTCGTTAACGTCGGTTAACTCACCGACTCAGACCCACTCCCGACCGTTCGCGAATCGTATTTGAGTCGACTGTCCGTGACGTCCGGTTTGGACAGTCACTCACCACACTACAACCGTTCTTTCGAGAGTACACCGAGGAAATCACTGACCGACAGAAGAGTAGCCCGTAGACGAAGGAACACCTGACCGACGTCTGCTGTGTTGCCGGTGTTCTCAGTACCAGCCCCCTACTGTCTGGCCTGAAAGGCACGCTCCTGACCCGCGACCCTTCGTTCTACGACCGACACTCCATCCCCAGAGATCACGAAACACACCGGATCGAGAACTTCGACGTGTTCCTCGAGGGTCGGTCGATACTGATCCGGGACGAGTTACGCTCGGTCCTCGGTTCGTCGGCAGAGCGGTAACCGTGGACTGGTTCTCGTAGGAGTTGCCCGGACCTTATCTGGACGACCTGTGTCTCCCGTTCGATTAGGCGGCCCTCCGAACGAACGATTGATAACTCTCCACACACTATCTGGCTCCAGCGAATCGCACGACGTGACGGGGGTGGCGCACGGAACATGACGAACTCCAGAATCGTGACGGCGCAGGTGTTATGTACGACCCGCCGCCGTCTGTCGATTCCTAATCGTCATGAAGCGTAGCGAGCCCGGAGGGATTTGAACCGTTGCGGGACGGACCGCACAGCACCGCTATCCGTCCCGCATGGTTCGCGCGCAAGCGCGCTCACCCCCGACAACCAGCCCGGTTCCGGGGCGGCAAACCGCGCCGCCCGGGCTTCCGGGTACAAGCACTCTTGCCGGCTCTGCCTCGGGCCCTTGCCCATACTCCCCGCCTTCTGTCGGTCACCGAATCATGACTGTAGAAGACATGAAACCGACAGACGCAGTGGCATTGTATCTCGAAGACCGAGCCGCGGAGCTGGCTGACCTGACGCTTGCAGGGTATCGCTCCCGCCTCGGGACATTCACCGACTGGCTCGACGTCGACATGATGAGCGAGATTACCCCGCTCATTCTGAAACAGTACAAGGCCGAGAGAGCCCCTGAGCTGGCCGAAGACTCACTCAAGGGGCAACTGGATACGCTCCGGCACTTCATCCGATGGTCGGAGACACTCGGACTCGTCGAGAGCGGGATGCACAAGTCCGTGGTCTCCCCCGCCGGAGGAGAACAGCGAAGTACTACCCTCTCGGCAGAGCGAGCAGACGCCATCCTCGGCTATCTCGAACGGTATGAGCGGGCTTCGTTTGACCACACGCTGCTGACGACAATGTGGCACACGAGCCTCCGTACCGGCTCCCTACGAGCGCTGGACGTGGAAGACATCCATACCGGCGATGGATGGCTCGACGTACAACACCGTCCAGAAACGAATACTCCACTCAAAAACGGGAATGATGGCGAGCGACCAGTGAGCATCTCTCCCCGAGTAGCCGACTTGCTCTCAGAGCATCTCCACCACCGACGTATCGACAAAGACGACGACAGCGGTCGAACTCCGTTCTTCACGTCTCGTTACGGCCGCCGGAGCGCAACGAACATCCGGATGATCGTCTACCGATGGACCCGCCCTTGCGTGATCGGTCAAGAGTGTCCCGTCGGCCGTGATCCGGCCGAGTGTGAAGCCGCGGTCGACAATCGCCTCGCAGGCAAGTGTCCAGAAAGCGTCTCTCCACACGCTATCAGACGCGGGGCAATCACCCACTTCCTGAGTGAGGACGTGGAGCCGACCGATGTGAGTGCACGAGCAGACGTCTCAATGGGCGTCCTGCGGAAACATTACGACGTCCGAACCCCGCACGACAAGATGAACCAGCGGCGTGGGTCTTTCGACGCTCTGTAACCACCTCTCTCCTCATGTTTCCGTTGTAAGACTTCCGTAAACTGTGTTAAACTCCGATCTTCAGCACGCCAGTGTATCCGGCCCTGTAGGGTTCTGTTGAAACTCTCTGGAACTGATAGCACCAGTGTGCGACATGTAGAGGATGTGTACAACAATAGTACTGGTCTCAGTTCGGTCGTACTGGAACTGAGCGGGGCACGGAAGGCAACCGCAGTACGGTTGCTCCAGTACTCGTCGCATCACGGAGAATACGCCTTTGTTTGGAACTCTTCTTCAGATAATAACTGCTATTGTCGATGGCTTCTAGCGTTGTGTATAATGTCGAAGAGTACGCTCTCGACTATAGAAGAGTTGCTCGAGGGGGTTCAGGTGGATGTTGACGACCCAGACGCTATCTACAAACTCAGAAGTGCGAGGCAACTCCTCAGTGTCCTGAAACAGCGTCATAAAGACTTGGACGAGGCGGTCGACGAAGCGATTCCAGACGAGGATATCCTCGAGAATCTCAGAGAGCTAGGGTACCTGTAGATACAGCACTCGGCATGTCGGTCGGGAACCGCTTGAGACGTTCGTACTATTGCTGCCAACGAACGGCCGTTATTGCCACTCAACCGGCGCCTACCGACCGATTCGCGACTTGTATACCGCACGGTAGCGGGAACCTGCTCGGCGTCTGGCAGAACTGTGGCGCGAGATACAAGGGCGTATACAGCAGCGCGAAACGGGGGGAACCACAGCGATCGAGCCGCCTCTGTGCTGAAGCGATATAAACGCTCCACCCAGCTCTGTGCCATTCAACACGTTGCTACCATCACCAACAGTCCCTTATAGAGTCGATTGGAGTAACAGCTAATATCATCACACACAGACGACGTCTGTGAACGAGACGATTCGACGGCGGGTGAATGCTCGTTGGAAGAATGTCGTAATCTTCATCGCTGCCATGATTGTGGGAATAATGGCGTATACCGGTGAGCTCGTTTATACGCCCGTTGTGCTCGTACTGTTGCTGATTGCCGTGGGGATTGGTCGGTACGGTTCCGAGCAGTGATCGGGGGTGCCTCGCAACGCCCCATGAGAGATACCTGCTCTTGACCTAGCAATGCCGTTCCAAACCACCCGATATCCACCAGTACCGGGCTGTGAGAGACGGAGGATGTAGCCAGCACCACGAAGGCAACCGCTCTGGTATAGACCGAGTACGCGTGGTGACAAAATCGCCCTACGGCTCGGTTACGTTCTCGGGCGCACGTCTAACTGAAGGGGATCGGCCAACCTGTGGGGTGAGGCGCATCATCTTGCGGTAGCGAGGAAACCCCGTCCTTTAGGACGGGGAGGAATCGCGTTCGTACACAGTACCCCTTGACTTATAATGGCCCCTCGGTGTCCAGTGCTTTCGAACCCTGAATGACGAGTCCTCGCCACGTCAGGCCGTGTGCTTCTTTCACTTCGCTCAGTTTCTCGTATTCTTCATCGCTCACTTCGATGTTCAGGTTCGGCATCTATGCTATAACTTAGTAATTCGTTAGTTTTAACTTTCATGGTTTCGAGTGTTCTACTGTGACCGCTACTGCCACCAAGACGTTGCAGGCCACGCTCGCGCCCCCAACGGCGCACAAAGAGCGTCGTCTTCAACGGACTGTGGCTACCTACCGTCGTGCCCTCTCCGAATCGTTCGAGAGTGGCGCTGACACGCAGACTGCGGTCAACGACGTTGTGACGCCGTACACGCTCACGTCCTACGCCAAAGACGCGCTCAAGAGCTATGTCCCGAAACTGCGGGACACGTACAACGCTTCTGAGTTGAAAGACGACCATCCCGTTCGGTTCACGAACCGTGGCTGGCGTCTCGACCACTCTGAGGAGCGACGACACGAGTTCTGCTGGCGCGTCCCACAGGCAGGACGTGGCAACGCATTCTGGATTCCACTTCGCATCAATCCCGCACAGCGAGAGTTGTGGGATAACCTCCTCGACGGCGACGTGACAGTCGGCGAGTTTCGACTCCAAGAACACCGCACCAACTGGGTGCTTCACGTCACTGTCGAGTACGAGGTCGCGGAGCCAACTGAACCAGACGAACCGACGCACATTGGCTTCGATATTGGCGAATCCAAACTCCTGACGGGCTGTGCCCTTCGGGACGGTACTCCAACCCAACCATACATCTATAACGGCAGTCGTGCCCGACACCTCCGCAAGGAGATGTTCACGACGCTCCGTCGCCTCCAAGAGCGAGACGCCGAGTGGCGTATTCAAGAACGATTCGACCACTATCAAAACGCCCTCACAGATATTGTCGAGAAGGCGTCTCGTGAAGCCGTCGAGTACGCTCAACAGTTCGAGAACCCCGTTATCGTTCTCGAAGACCTGTCGTACATCCGTGAACATCTGGACTACGGCAAGTGGATGAACCGCCGTCTCCACAACTGGGCGTTCGCACGACTCACTGGTCGAATCGAGGACAAGGCCCGTGACGCGGGCATCTGTGTCCGATTCGTGAATCCTGCGTACACCAGTCAGACGTGCCATGAGTGTGGACACATCGGTTCTCGTAGTTCTCAAGCCATGTTCCGCTGCACGAACGACGAGTGTTGGGTGACGGAGTACCAAGCAGACATTAACGCGTGTGTGAACATCGCACGTCGCGTCAACCCGTGGGGAGAGAGGTGTGAGCTGAAACTTCACACCGATGACTCGCCACAGGATGGGAGTGCTTGTGACAGCACCACAGGACACCGCGAGCAGAGTCGGCAATCCCGACAGACGACGCTCGGGGACTTCAGTTCTGAAACCTCCGACGACGAGACTTCCCTTGTAGGAAGCCCCGCCCTTTAGGGCGGGCGAGGATGTCACGCGTGGATTAGACGCGTCAATCCGGTTTATTTCCCAACCCGCCCGATCCGCTCGATTGTTCGGACGAGTGCGGGAGGGTCGGTCGAGGTTACGACGAGCACACTGGCATCTGTTCGAGTGATTCGGACGGCCCGTTTTCCCTCGACGATGTATCCGACAGGCCCGTCAAGGCGGATACCCCAGCGGTAGAACGTGGGCTGAACCCGAACACCGAGGCCACCGAAGTCACCCATCGGTGAAATCTCCGTGGTGGTGATCGACTCTATTTCGGCATACGGGACCTTTCGCGCCCTGAGGTGGAACGGCCACAGGCGCAGTATCAGGGCGTCATCACGGGCTTCGATTCGAAGGTTCGCCCGATACAGTAGGACTAAGGGGCCGAACACGACCACGAGGACGACCGCAACCCACAGCAGGACGTTCGTGCCCGGGCCGGCGTCAGCGATGACACCGACGATCCCCAGTAGTGCAGCGGGGACGCCGCTGATCACCAGCAGTGCCCACAGCCAAGTTTGTCGGAAGTACTGGGTTTCCTCGTAGTGCGCGGTCGATGCCACGCCGTCAGTTAGACGGTGAGAATAAAAGACTGAATCGGCACGCTTGGGTATCGGCACTCGGCTTCCCGGCGATCCAGTATATCTGAGTTCTATGACCGAGGCACTCCGTGCCTACCGACCCAGCCAGAGCGCCACAGGTGCCGAACTGCTGTCCGGGCCACAGCCTGTATTCAGTACAGCCTCAACAAACTATCCGCAATTGAGGATTTCAGCGAAGCCCCCTTGTAGCGAAACGTGAGTTTGACGGCATATACGGTATCGGTAGTGTCCCGGAGCTGTATGGTGATGTTCCTGTGGTTGGAGAACCGCAGGACTCTCAGTTCGCTTTTACCAGTTCCGTGCCGACACGAACAAACTGTCTCGCCGCGCGCTCCCATGTGTACCGTCGCACCTGCGTCCGGCCATCCGTGACCAGTCCCTCTGCTAGTCGCTCATCCGTCAGTACCTCCTCGATACCGTTCCGAATCGCTCCAACATCGTATGGATTCACCAGCACCGCGGCGTTCCCACACACCTCCGGTAGCGACGAAACGCTGCTCGTGACTACCGGCGTCCCCATCGCCATCGCCTCCAGCGGCGGCAGGCCGAACCCCTCGTACAACGACGGAAACGCGAAACAATCGGCTCCGCGATAGAGCCCACGCAACTCAGCATCGGAGACGAACCCCACTGAGGTAATCGCCGCGTCGCGTTCGGTCGCAGCATCCACGTCGAGCTGCTGGAAAATACGCTTCGGGGACGGCCCGGCCATCACCAACTCGTGTGGCAGTCCCGTCTCTCGCTTCAGCCGGGCAAACGCCTCGACCAACCTCGCGACGTTCTTGCGTGGGTTGAGCGACCCGACGAACAACACGTATCGATCCGGAAGCTCAGCAGCAACCCCGTCGTGTGACGGCTCCCCGCCGTCCGCGACCAGCGCCGACGCCGATTGCTGCGTGGCCGGCCCTGCTCGGGCCGCATCGAGATACGGCTCGGCCAAGCCGTTGTGAATGACGTGTACGTCACTCTCCTCGACCGGGAGGTGCTTGATGATCTCTTCCTTCGAGAACTGCGAGATGGTCGTGACCGCATCCGCGGCCGCCACCGCCCGCGGCACCGTCGCCCGCCGATACAACCGGTGAACACCCGCCGAATGCCCCCGAATCGCATTCACGTCGTGTACCCAGACGACAGTCGGGTACGGCGTCTCATGAATCGGCCCGTTCCCGTTCGGTGCAAGTAATAGGTCAACGTTGGCGAGCGAGGCCCGTCGCGGGAGAATCGCTCGCTCCCACACTGCCCCGTAGAGCTGTGAATCGACCACGTAACCGGTCGAATCCAGCGGGAGGTCGGGGAAGTGCTGTTGTGTGTCGGGGTGTCCAAACAGGACGACCTCGGTATCGTCACGGGCGGCCAGCGCCCGCACCATCTGAACGGCCGCCTGCACCGCGCCGCCGGGTTCATCGACGGAGAACGTCCGGGCGTTCACACCGACACGGAGGGTATCTTCCATGTATCATATACTGCCTCCCCCGTCTATACCCCGGGTTAACCCCGACGTACCACACATCGTCCACCCCGAGGTGTCCCGTCCACTCGTCGTCAGTCGCCCAGCACAGGCTCGACAGATGTCCAGACTGCACGCTGAACTGCCGTCCCCCTCTCAAGCCGACCCACCGCTTCTGCGAGCGGTTCGAGCATTGACTCCGGGAGCGCAGCCGGGTCGTGAAACGCCACTCCAACGATGCCCTCGCCCGGATCAGGTGTCGGCTCACCGTCTAAGGAGACGGCATACAGGTCGTACTCCGTCGTCGCGTCGATACTCCGATGCTGGTACGAACAAGAACCAACCTGTTCTCCGATTGCGGCCGTACAATCGAGTTCTTCCCGGAGTTCCCGACTCAGCGCCTCGTAGGGTGTCTCTCCCGGTTCGACACCGCCGCCGGGGAGTGAGTGGTATATCGTGCCGTCACTGCGTCGCTCGCGGGTGAGGAGTACCTGCTCGCCGCGTGTGATGAGGGCTTTCACGCCGACGCGTCGACGTGGCACAGTCGTCGGAGTCATACTCCACACACGCTCACACAGGATGAGTCAACACGTTAACCTCAGGCATACAATCGAGCGTGATCTCAGGGTGACCGGCTGACCGCGCCGAGGTCATACGCGACTAGTACCCGCCCGTCGGGGAGTTCGACTGCGACAGCGACGGCTGCCTCAGCCCCACCGGCAACCGCCGGGGGCGTCACCGTGTCTGGTGCCGGTTCGACGGCCACGAGGTATCCATCATCCGGTGGCGTCTCGGGGGTAGTTGCCAACGGCGCGTCGATGTAGAACCCGAAGGTAAACAACGCGAGTTGCTCGGTCGCCGTTGGGGTGAGATACACCGGCTCGCCGGAATCGAGTTGCTCGTTCAGCGCGAGTGCGAACGCCCCCTGTTCGTTGTACGAGGCTCCCGCCGTGTTCGCGGACGTCCCGACGACTGCAACCCCCCCGACCACGAGAACGAGCCCAAGCAGTACCCTGCTTAACCGGCTGTTGAGAACTCCCTGTGCGGCAGCGGGGGCTGTGAGGACGCTATCGGTGTGTGTGTACGCTCCGTACAGACACACCGCGGCTGTCCCGAGGGCGGTCAGGACGACGAACGGAACGCCGTCTGTCACCGGTATCGCTGGCTTTGCACTCGCCACCGGCGAGATGCCGGCCAGTCTGAACGAATACAGCAACAGGAGTGTCGCACCCGCAGCGACACCAGCTAGTGCCCCGAGCCGCCCGGCAAGCGCATCGTCGAACAGCCCGGCTACCAGCAACGCGCCGGGCACGAACGCTGGAAGCAGGTACCACCCGTGGTTTCCGGTCAGGACGAAGACACCGACGGTGCTGACCCCCCACCAGAGCAACCACCCATCGGTCGTAACGCGGCTATCGTCCCCACGATACACTCCGTACCAGATGCTCCAGATGACCGCCGGAAACAGGAAGTATATCCACGGATCGAACTGCGCCGGAAGTTCACGGAAGTACGGAAAGCGCATGAACGCAAACGTCGTCTCGAAACTCGTTTCCACGAGGTCTCCCGTCGCCCGCGCGAGTACCTGCTCACGGATCAGCTCATTGACGAGCGTCTCCCCGTAGCGGAGGTACGCGAGCAACACCCACGGCACCGCAATCGAGATCGTGATACCGATGAGTTCGAGCGTCGCTTGCCAGTGCCGCGCGAAGACGTGCCAGCGGACGAGGGCGAGTGGGAGGACGGCGATGACGAAACTCCCGGCGGCGAACCCCTTGATGAGGAGCGTGATGCCGGCTGCCACTCCGACGGCCCAGAACGCAGCCCGTGGGCGATGGTGTGGACGGGACAGCCCCCCGTTTGCCTCTGTTACCGACTGCGTGCTGACCAACCGCCAGACCGTGAAGACGAACACCGTTCCGAAGAGGGTGTGGAGCGCGTCCGTCCCCCCGAAGCGGGCGGCGTTGTTCCCCGTCGCGACGAACGTCGTCGTCAGCCAGAGACCACCCGCTATCGTCGCCCGTCTCCGTCCCAGCAACGAGCGCGTCCCGAGGTACAACACCGGCGCGACGGCCGTCGCAGCGAGCGCCTGCGGGAGTCGGGCTGCGAACTCTGACGGCCCGAACACGCCCATACTCAGTGTCATCAGCCACATCGACAGCGGTGGCTTCTCCAAGAACGGCTCGTAGACGATCTCGCCGTTAGACGCAAGCCAGTAGAGGTGTGGAACGAGATAATCCCCCCGTTCGAGCGCGTAGCGGGCTGCAGTCGCGTAAATCGCCTCGTCCCACCCCCGAAGAGGGTACCCGCCGAGCCCCGGGAGATACAACAAAGACCCGAGCAGGGTGAGCCACGCGGCCGGTGAGCGGAGGCCCGCTCCGACCCACGTCAGCGCCCGACTGCCATGCGCTGTTGAGAGACGGCGTGTGACCGCTTTTTGAAGATCAGTCACGGCCGGCGACCCGCAGCCTCGGCGTCTGCGAAGCCGGTGTTGGCTGGCGAGGTGGTGTCTTCGACGCCCGGCGGCGGGCACTGAACAACTGTCCGAGCATCCGAACGGGGTCGGTCACCCGGACTGTCGTTCCGGGCTGGTCGACCCATTCGACCGGATGTTCGCTGACAGGTATCCCTGCGGCCGCCGCGATGGCCAACAGTTCGGTATCCCACCCGAAGCCGGTGTTGCGAAGCGTCGGGCGAAGTTGCCACCAGACACTCGCATCCATCGCCTTCGCACCGCACTGTGGGTCGCGAGCGTCGATACCGAGAACTGCGTGGGCGAGATGGCGATACCCACCGCTGAACACGCGACGATATCCAGTCCGGGTCTGTCTCTCGGCCTGTTGTGGCAGTTGACGGTAGCCGATTGCGAGCGTGGGGCTGCTGCCACTGACCTGTTCTGCGAGGTGGGCGGCGGACTCGACGCTGGTACTCCCGTCAGCATCGAGAAACAACAGGCGGTCGAAGGAGGTTGCGAGACGGTCGAACGCGCCGGAGAGCGCCGCTCCCTTCCCCTGTCGCTCAGGCGACCGTGAGACTGTCGCCCCGGCCCGTTCGAGCCGGCGAATCCGCGGGTCGGCATCTTTGACGCCGTCGAACGGGACATGTATTCGGCCGGGAGCGAGTCGCGTATCGAGGGCCTCAATATACTCGCTCAGTCGGTCGATTGGTGGGCGGTAGGCTGGCAGGACGATAGCGAGGTCTGTATTGTCTGGCATCGGACTGTGAGGGGTGTAGACCCGGCGAGAGCCGGTGTGGGGTGGGTGGTCTGTCGTCAGTACGTTCAGGCGAACAGCCCAGCCAGTGCCCGCACGGCGGCGACGTTGCCGCCCCACTCACCGAGCATGTAGCGGACGTGCCGCCAGCCATCGCGGAAGCTCTCTAACTTCGCTTCTCCAACCCGCGGGTGGTAGGTGATCGGCACTTCCTCTACCGAGAGGTCTTCGCGGGCGGCACCGATCAGCATCTCCGAGGCGAACTCCATCCCCGTCGTCTGCGGGTTGATTGCATCGAGCGCCTCGCGGGTGAACACGCGGAAGCCGGAGTGGGTGTCGGAGAACTCGGCGGAGAACAGTGCGTTTAGCATCCGCGTTAGCAGCGGATTGCCGACGTACTGGTGGAGCGGTGGCATCGCACCCGGGAGAATCTCACCATCGAGGCGGGAGCCAATCACCATGTCGGCATCCGTCTCCAGCATCGTCCGGATGAGCTTCGGCAGCTCGGTGAAGTCGTAAGTGGTGTCCGCATCGCCCATTGCGATGATGTCTCCGCGTGCTGTAGCGAAGCCATCGAGATACGCTGCACCGTAGCCCTTGCGCTCGGGCTCGGTGACGATGGCTCCGTGATTGCGGGCGATGTCGGGCGTCCGATCAGTCGAGGAGTCGGCCACGACGATCTCACCAGAGATATTGAGTTCGCGGAGCGCCGTGAGGACGGCCTGTATCACCTCTTCGATCCCCTCCTCTTCGTTGAGCGTCGGGATGACGACTGACACGACCGGGTCGACCGACGAGGCGGGGCCACAGAGGGTGAACCGACCGCTCTGTGACTCACGGATACTCGCGCCGGCACGCTCATCGGGGACGGTCGGCGTCTCGGGCGTTGCGAGAGCCGCATCGATCTCCGACTGTGGGTCGGGGGTCTGCTGCTGTGACATACCCGAGTAAAGGCAGGGGGTATCTATCGGGAGACAGTAGCCTCGAACTCACTCGGGTACGTATGGTGGAAACCACCCGCCAGCCGGCGGGCGTTCAGGCAGAGGCAGCGGGGAGACAGACGTGGACGACCGTGCCGTCACCGGGGGCAGACTCGATCCAGATGGCCCCGTTGTGGTACTCGACGATACGCTGACAGAGCGTCAGCCCCATGCCCGTTCCGTTCTGGCCGGTCTGTCCGAGCCGCTCGAATACGTCGAACGCTCGGTCGGCCACGTCGGCGTCCATTCCGATACCGTTGTCCTCGACGCGGATGTGATGCCACGACGTACCCCCATCGAGTGCCACCGGCTCCGGCGGGTCGATACTGGTGACCGGCTCGCCGGGGGTGATGCCGATCCGGGGGTTCGCAGACTCGTTGTATTTCAGGCCGTTGTCGATGAGGTTCTGGAACAGCTGGATGAGAAGTCGCTCGTCGCCGCTGACCGTCGGCAGTGGCTCGGTCGTGACCGTCGCCCCAACATCATCGATCCGTACCGTGAGATTCAGTTCCGCCTTCTCCACGACCGCATCGAGCGCGGTCGGTTCGAGGTCGCCACCACGGGAATCCACCCGTGAATACTGGAGGAGTGCGTTGATCATCGACTGCATCCGTCCCGTCGCCCCGACGGCGTTCTGGATGAGCGTCTCGGCCTGTGCGTCGAAGGTTTGTCCCTCGTCGTAGAGATCGTCGAGGAGGGTGAGGTAGTTACTGACCGACCGGAGCGGCTCCTTCAGGTCGTGTGAGGCTGCATACGCGAACTGCTCCAGTTCCTCGTTCGATTGTCGGAGTTGCCTGCGCGTCTCACGGAGGTCGGCCTCGCGTTGTGCCTGTTCGGTAATGTCGCGGTACATCCACAGACTCGCCTCACCGTCCGGCAACTCATACGGGACGTAATCGCGTTCTAACTTCCGCCCGTCTGCGAGCGTGAGTGGCTCCTTGGTGACTGGTGTTCGGGCCTCAATGAGGTGGTCGATACGACTGAGGAACTGCTCCGGTTCCGCGAAGGTGTGTTTGAGGTCTTCGGCCGCCGCTTCACAGTCCAGACCGACGAGTGCGTCCGTCGGTGTCTCCATCCCGAACAGTTCGAGAAGACGCCGGTTGACCGTGAGGATGTCACGGTTCGGGTCTTCGACAAGGACGCCCGCCGGGAGGCTATCGAGAACTGTCTGAAGAACGGTATTCGTGCGCTTGAGCCGGGTTTCACGCTCGATCCGCTCGCTGATGTCCCGGTCAAGAGCGATGAACCGCACCTCGCCATCGATCTCGGTTTTGCTGACCCAGACCTCGATTGGGTACGTCGTCCCGTCGGCCCGGCGGTGTTCACCCTCGGTCTTGAACATCCCACCGACTTCGATGCTGGCCCACATCTCGCGCAACTCATCGAGTGTATGACCGACCTCGAACTCTGCGACGTTCATCCCGAGGAGTGTCTCACGGTCGTATCCAAGCGTGTCCAACTGCGCCTGATTCACGTCCAAGACGTTTCCATCGGCATCGTGGACGACGATGCTGTCCGGTGATTCATCGAAGAGGATACGGAGCCGCTCACGCTGGCGTTCGAGTCGGCGCTGCTTTTCCTGCCGCTCGGTGATGTCGCGGTCGAGGGCGACGAACTGTGGGTCGCGCCCCTCGACTCCGACTTTGGCTACCCACACCTCGACCGGGAACGTCGTTCCGTCGGCCCGACGATGAGTAGCGATGGCTTCCACCGTCTCCCCCACCTCCATATCAGCAAAAATCTGCGTCAGCTCCTCTTTCGTAATGCCGACGGCGATCTCCGCTACATTCATGCCGATGAGCGTCTCTCTGTCGTATCCCAGCGCGTCGGCCTCCGTCTGATTGACCTCCAAGATGGTGCCCTCGGCGTCGTGGATGGTCACCCCTTCGGGGGCGCTGTCGAATAACGTCTGGAGTCGTGCCCGCTCAGCTCTGAGTTCTGCCTGTGTCCGACGCAACTCCGCCTCGCGCTCGGTGCGTTCAGTCGTATCCGTCGCCACGACGAGTGCCCGCCGTTCCGCCCCGGAGAGTTCGAGCGGTACGATGTCGGTCGTAATCGTCCGTGTGCGTCCATCGGCATCGACGATTTCCTCGTCCTCGATTCGTCGCGGTTCGCCGGACTCGATCACCTCCATGTCCGTGGCCCGAACGTCGCGGTCGGCGCTCGCTCTGGCGTACTCCTCGTCCGTCGCTCCCTCCAGTTCTTCGATACGAACGCCGTGGGCGGCGGCTGCCGATTCGTTGGCCAGCGTATACCGCCCGTCGCTATCCTTGACGGACACCTCCTGCGGAATCGTATCGAGGACGGTACGGAGCGTCTCGCGGGTCTGTGCTGCCTCCTGTTCGACCCGCCGGTTACAGCACGCATCCGCGAGCTTCTGGTTCAGCGGGTCGAGCGCGGCAATCGTCCCCGGGGCGAGCGGTGGCCCGTTCTTCACCATCACCAGCACCCCGAACTCAGGGAGGTCGAAGACGTAGTAGTGAGCCGCGCCGTGGCACACAGAAAGCGGGAGGCGCTCACGGAACGGGGCGACCTCGGCTTCGTCATCGTGGTCAAGATGCTGTGTCGCAGCCTCGAACGCTTCGTTGTATGCCGGTTGCGCAGGAATCCCCCCAACGAGCCGGTACGAAACGTCTCCATCCTCCTCATATCGCTCGAAGACACCGCCCGTCGAACAGTTGAGTCGGCGGAGATACGAAGAGAGCGCCGTCTTTGCGACTTCGGCAAGGGTCTCTCCACGACCGATGGAGAGGGCAATCTCGTAGAGGACTTGAAGTTGCTCGGGGGAGGTCGGTGACGAGCCACTCATAAGGTGTCGACGACCCCGACGACCGCTGTCTTGTTGTATAGTTCGAGGAACTCACGCCCGGAGTTAGCTATCTCTCCGATGGTGAGCGCCCCGACGAGCGGGGCATCGCCATCGTCTGCGACGGTGGCGAGTTCCTGCTCGAACTCGGATTCGAGGTACAGCACCCGCGAGATACAGTCGAAAAACAGCGTCGACCGGGGGCCACCGCCGGGAAGCTCGATTGCCCGGGCCGCATCCGCAGCCTCGCCTGCCGCCTCGATGAGTGACGCCGGGTCGCCCCTCAGGATGTGGACGAACGACCCCTGTGGCACATCACCGAAACAGCGGAGCCCGCCATCGTCGGTCGGCTCGAACGGATCACGGACGATCTTCTCCGCGTCGAAACGACTCAACCCGAGCGGGTAGGACTTGGCCACCTCGAAGAAGTTGTCAGCATCGATCTCCACACCCGCGTCGGGTTCGACGACCTCACGATACACGTCGTAGGCCGGTTCGTCACCGAGGAGGGTGACCACGTTCCCCTCGGCGCCGGTCACGCGGAACGGCCCGGCGAACTCCTGCCAGCCGTGTCGCACACCGACGTTCCCGTTCGCCACCGTCGCGGCGATGAGCGCCCCGTCCTCGCGCCACCCTTCGTCGGTCAGCAGGCAGGGCTGTTGTTCCATCGAGAGTGACCCTGCACCGCCACCGAGGACGTTCAGTTCGACGCCGTAGGTGTCGAACAGGGCGCGAATGAGGGCGTCCGTCCGGCTGGCGAACGCATCGACCAGCACGAACGCCGTTTTGAATCCCCGCGTGAGCAGGTCGGGGAGTTGGTCGGTGTAATCCTGTTCGGCATCGCTCAGCCCGGTGATGTAGGTCACCTCAGGGGCCTGCGATAGGCCGAGCAGGAGTGTCCCCTCCTCGCGGGCGACGCCGTCGACGATGAGTTGCGGGAAGATGCCGCCGAACAGTGTGAGGTCAGTCTCGCTTCCGGCTGTGGCCAACTCCTCTCGATGCGCCGCGGCCGACTCCGCGACGAGAGCGAAGACTGCCGTGACGTTCTCCGTCTCCGCCAGCTCAGCGAGTGCTTTCTGTGTCGAGTCCCCTGTCGTGACGTATCTTCGTTCCATTGTCGTTGAGTATATATGCAAAGGGTCAAGCCGTATTTGAGCCCACCGGGGATTTGGGGTGGGGCCTCGACTCAGTCCGATAGCACCGTGGACTCGACGCCCGTCCGCCTCGGCTCTGGTTGTCGGGCGGCCGGCGTTTCGTCCAGCACTGCCCGGTACACGTCGAGTGTCTGTGCCGCGATTCGATCCCAGTCGAACTGTGCGGCCCGCCGCTCGGGGCGCGTCGTCGCCGCAACGCCGGACAGCGACCGCGAGAGGGCTTGTGTCACCGCCGCCGTCGTCGGCCGAACGGCCAGCCCGGCGTCTCCGATGACCTCCGAGGCCGCACTCCGGGGGTGGTCGGCGCCGATGACCGTACACCCTGCCGCGAGCGCCTCGATGTACGTGATGCCGAATCCCTCACGCTCGGAGGGGGAGCAGAACACGTCTGCGGCGTGCATGTGGCCCAACACGTCTTCGTACTCCGGGAGGAACCCGAGGAAGTCGATGCGATCACGACAAGCCATTCCCGACGCGAGCCGTTCGAGCGCCTCGCGCTCGGGGCCGTCACCGATGATACCCAAGCGGATGTCGGGGTCGTTCTGTGCGGCGCGGGCGAACGCCTCGATGGTCACGTCCACGTTCTTCTCGGGGATGAGCCGACCAGCGTACAGCACGTCGTAGCCGTCGGCAGCCGGTGTCACCGTTTGGACGCCCTCCACGTCGATTCCGTTCGGGACGATATGTGTCTGCTCGCGTGGTCGACCGAGGTCTTTCAGCCGTCGTGCCGTCAGCTCGGAGATGGCGATGGGGTGTTGGCCGACCCGGGCAGTGTACCGTTCGACGAGTTTGCCGAACGGGGAAAGTCGCCCGAGATACTCCTCCCAGTAATCCAGCCAGACCTCGTGCCACGTCGTCACCAGTGGCGCGGCATCTCCCCGCACCGCGGCTTTGGCGACTGCGGCTCCGAGGACGGGAAAGTACGGGAAGACCGACGCATGGACGATGTCGTGGTCGCGGAACGCACGAGCGAGCGCGGGGACGGTGCGCACACCGAAGTCGAGGGCCTCCGGAATCGAGCGCCGGTCACCAGCGTATAGTTCCTTCCCCGGCGCGATAGCCTGATAGATGACTCCCTCGCGCTCGATGCGCTCGGGGCCGTCCCAGTAGTGCCTACTGTATTGAGTGACGGTGTGTCCCTTCGCGGCGAGGCGGCGGGCGATCTCGTAGATGCGCTTCTCCGCGCCGCCCGTCACGTCCGGATAGACCACGTTGGAGACGAATGCGATGTCCATCTGGATCACTCCACGTACCCGAGCGCCCGCAGGCGGTGGGCCACGTCGTCTTCCGCGCCTTCGTTCTCCGTCTGCCCGACATCCCTCGCCTCTGACTGTCCAGCGTCGGTCGCGCCGATGTAGCCGTCGGTGTCGATGTGAGCATCGAGACGTGCCTTCAGCGTGAGTTGGACACCCGCATCGAACACGCGCTCATCCGTCTCGGTATCGACTTCGGCGTAGGCGACGCCGCCAGCCCGGTAGCCGGCATACCGGTGGATGCCTGTATCTTCACCCTCACCGCGTGCCTGTGCGAACACGACACGGTAGGGGTCGGGCTGGTCGGTCGTCGCCGCGAGCGACTTCCCGGGGCCGTCGTACTCGACCCCGAACACGTCCGCGACCGTCGGGGCGACATCGAGCGTGCTGACGGGTGCCCGAATCGCCTCGCGTGAGTGGATGCCCGCGCCGGTGGCGATGAGCGGGACGTGCGTGAGTTCGTGTGGCAGGAAACGTGGGTGTTCGTAGTAGCCGCGCTCTCCGAAGGCTTCGCCGTGGTCTGCGGTCAGCAGGATGAGCGTCTCGTCTCTGATTCCGAGTCGGGAGAGTTCGTCCAACAGGCGGCCGATGTTCGCGTCTAGATACCTGATTTCGGCATCGTAAAGATCGACGAGGAGTTGCTGCTCACGCTCGGTGAGCGAGTCCGGCTCGGCAATCGCCCGCTTGTAGAGCCGCGCCGCCTCGGCATCGGTGACCCGATCCGCGACGTACCTGCGACGGAACTCGGCCGGCGGCTCGTAGGGGCCGTGAACGTCCATATAGTGTAGCCACGTAAACGTCGGTCGGCCTCCCTCGACGGCCTGTGATCGGAGGAACTCGATACCGCGGTCGGTGATGGTCTCCGCCCGTGCGTAGTGGCGGTTGCGGAGTTTGTCCACGGCCCGCTGTGCAAGCGCGGTCAGCCAGTGCCCGCCCACGAGCATGTCGTCGTCGAAGTGGTCGAACCCATCACCGAAGCCGAACCCTTCCGAGACGAACGGGTTGGAGTGGATACCCGCAGAGCGGGCCGTTGTGCCCTGTAACAGGTGGCCAATCGTCTGTGTATTCCGTCGGAAGCGGTCGGTGGTGGCGGTACTCGGGTACTGCCCGGAGAGGAGGGCGGGGACGGCCTCCCGGGTGTGTGAACTCGGGCTGTAGGCTCGACTGAATTGGATGCCGGCTGTTGCGAGGTGGTCGATGGTGGGTGACACGTCACGGTGGTAGCCGTGACAACCGAGGTGGTCGGCCCGGAGCGCGTCAACCGAGAGGAGAATGACGTGTTCCGGCTCGGCGGTGTCGAAGTCCGTTGCATCGGACTGTTCGTGGGCAAGAGACTTGATCGCGCTGAGAACAGTCGAGTCTGCGTTCTCGGCCTGCCGGTGGCCGTCATCCGCAGTCCCAGTGTCCGGGTGGCTGCTCATACTGTATACGAGCAACCCTACACATAACGCCCGGTATGAGCCTCCGAGTAACGCGCCGGTGTAACCTACGAGTCACCGGCCGTCGTCAGGAGTGCCTCGACCGTCTCGATACAGGTCATCGCCTCTGCTTCGGGGACGGGCTGTGGGCTGAACGTGGCCTGCTCGTAGTTGGTGGTGAGCTGATCGAGGGTGGTGGATAACTCGGGTATCTCAGCAGCGGTCGATTGCCACGAGGCGACTAGCGCCTCGTGATCGCCTCCTCGCTGCTCCTGTTCGCTCGCGTTGCCGAGTGCTTGTATGGCGAGCGTCACACTCCGGTCTGTCGCGCCGTCATCGAGCGCGGCTCTCGCGTCGGTGAGCCGAACCGGTGTCGGCCCGGGCGTGTCAGCCGCTCCGGGCGGATCGGTGTTCGCGCCACCGTCGGTGTAGGGTGCTTTCGAGTGGACGACCCGGGGGCGAAGTGTCGCGGGGTACATCACCGGCTTTGGTTTGGCGTCCGTCTGCCCGAAGCGCCGGTATAGGGCGAGGCCGATGAGCGCGAGTGTCGCGAAGATGAATAGTGCGACGAGCAGGAGCCACCACCACGGGGCGGCCGTTGCTTCGCCTCCGGAGACGACTCGGACGATGCGGGGTGAATCGGCTGATTGCTGGCCACTAGCTCCAGCGGCCTCTCCTTCGACGGCGTCCGCGCCTCCACCAGCCGGCGTGTCGGAGACGACTTCACCGATGCTCCCATTCCCTCCTGCTACAACGGTCGCATTCGTGGTCGCATTTGCCGCTGTATCAGCTGGCGCGTTCGTCTGTGTAAGCGATGACTCTGCCTGCCGAGTCGGGGCACCTTCTTCGACGACGACGGTTTCTGATTGCGAGACGACGACCGGCTCCGAACAGCCGAACGCCCAGCACCAGACCCGATCCACAGCAGCCTTGAGACTGCCGAACAATCCGCCGCTGTTATCGCTACTCCCCGCAGCTTCTCCCTCGCCTCCATCGGTCTGTGCAGCCGAGACCGCGGTGAGAGGCAGACTGACCGTCCCGATGAGGAGGACGGCAAGACAGACAACGGTGAGTGGTTTGAGCCACCCCGCGGCTCGCTGTCGCCACATCGTACTCGCTGTGCTAGCCCCGGCGTCTGTGTTGTTTCGTGTCATGGGTTCGTACCTGTTTGATTCCGGGTCGGGACGAGCCACAGGAGGCGCACCCCCGTCCGGCGTTCGAGCTGCGTGAGTGCCCCTATCTCCGCCTCGGACAGATCACCGATCATCAACAGGGCGCCGACCGCACTCAGGCCGATAACACCACCGGCAGCGACCAACGTGACGACGCCGACGCTGCCACCAGTCACGGCCCGAACGGCGAGCGCCACCAGTACCGTCACGACGACAACACCCGTCGTCGCCTTAGAGAAGGGGTGGACGCCGACCGCCCGGTAGATGACGACCAGTTCGAGCGCGTTGTAGACGCCGTATCCGATTGCCGTCCCGATAGCCGCCCCGAGGATACCAAAGCGTGGAATCGCCCACAGATTCACCACCACGTTAACTCCGACGCCGACAGCCGCCGTCCAGAGTTCGACCCGTGGGCGGTCGATAGCCTTCACCAGATCACCGTCCAATCCAGTCAGCGCCCGAACAAAGAGTCCGGCCGTGAGGACAGCCAGCGCGGGCGCAGCCGGGCTGTACGCGGCCCCAAACAGCAACAGCACGACCGACTCCGCATAGCAGACGAACAGCAGTGCGAGCGGCAGGGTAGCCGTCACGATCCACTTCGTCGAGACAGTGAACAACTCCCCGAGACTGTCAAGCCGCCCGTTACTGAACTGGCGAGTCGCAAGTGGGAGAAACGCGAAACTGGCCGCCGACAACACGAACGTCGTGGATTGTCGGAGCGGCTGAATCGCACGGTAGAACCCGACCTCACTGGACGTGGCGAACACGCCAATCATCAGCACGTCGAGTGTCGAGAGGAGCATAAACATCGACGCCGAGGCTGCAAGGGGCCACGCATGACTCCAGACCGTCCCCAGTGCGTCGGCATCCGGGTACGCCATCAACGGTTCTGTGCGAGTCCGTTGTCGGACGAGAAGATACCCGAACCCGAACAGGAGGATACCGCTCGGGAACATCAACCAGTAGGCGACGGCTCCGAACAGACTCGCCCCGAGCGCGGCAGTGACAGCGAGAACACCGATACCGAGGAGACGAGGGGCGAAATCCCGGACGAGGACGGCCGCCTTCGAGTTGGTGTCTGCACGGATCGTCCCGAAGGCCACCTGTCCGAGCGGATACAATACGCCGAACGGGAGGAGCCACGGTAAGTACGTGGCGAGGGCCGGTTCACCGAGTGCCTCGGCTAGCGGATGCCGGGCAGCATACCCGGCCATGACAAGTAAGCCCCCGATGGTGAGTGAAATGATGAGGCCACTCCCGACGACTGCCCCGGAGCCTTCGCCCCCCCGGCTATTCAGCGTTCGGGCAATTGCATCACCGATGCCGTTCCCGAGGAGCAAGCCGAGCGAATAGATGAGCGTATAGGCAAGCGCGATGGCGCCGTACACCTCCGGTGTGAGTGAGCGAGCGAGATACGTCTCGGCAGCGAGCGCGAGTGCGCTCCCGACGACGATACCGAGGAGGACGGTCGAAGCGCTGCTACCGAGAGACGCAGGCGAGTCCTCGTCCGGAGTAGTGCCCATTCACACACTACTACTGCCAAACGAGGCATACCCACCATCGAACCTCAAGGTTACACGCGCATGTAGCGCATGGGTTACCGACCCCGCTGCGTTTTGTATTTAAATAGATTACCTCAAAGTAACGCATGAGGGTTACCTTGAAGTTAATATCGTGATAGCACCAACAGCCCCCATTCACAGACAAGCAAGCGGCCCGATCACATCATGACTCTCCACCCGAACCAGAACCCGGCTGACTCCGTCGCGCTCGAACTGCTCGGTACGAAGTGGAAACCACAGATCATCGTCCAACTCCACGAACACGGGGCGACGGGATTCGGGGGGCTGAAAGACCGACTCGGCGGCATCTCGAACAAAGTCCTCTCGAACAACGTGGATGACCTCATCGAGCGTGACGTACTCCACAAAGAGGTGCTTCAGGAGTCCCCTCGCCGCGTCGAATACACATTGACGCCCGCCGGTGATGACCTCTACGCGCTCATCGCGGCGACGGCCGACTGGGATAACGAGTACGTCGAGAGCCGCGGGCTCCCGCGGGTACTCGTCGTTGACGACGACCCGCGACAGGTCGAACTCCTCAGTTCGTGGCTCGGCACCGAGTACGAAGTCGTCACGGCAACCGATGGCGATAGCGCCCGGAAGGCACTCGACGACAGCATCGACGTGGCAATTATTGACCGGCACCTGCCCGACATGACCGGCGACCAAATCGTCGAGAACGCACGACGTGTTGGTATCTGCCCCCCGACGGCGTTTCTGAGTTCGGCGGACGTGTCGGTGGCCGCCACCGAACTCCCCGTCGACATGCTGCTCAGCAAGCCGGCAAAACACGACGAGTTGCTCGATGCGGTCAACCTGCTCTACCGAATGAACGAGCTGTCTGCGCTCGGGCGGAAGATTCAGGCGCGTGAACACCGCCACCAGTTCGTCAGGGAGACGCAGGGGCCAGCCGTCGTGACGACGCCGGAGTACGAGCAGGCAGAAGTAGAACTCGAAGCCCTCCGCGCGGAGTGGGAGGAGGAACTGGAAGACCGGGATGCATGGCGTTCGCTCTCCGATGCCGACTCGATAGATGAACTCCTTGCGGATGGGGCCACCGACACTGACGACTGAACATACATGAGCATAGACGGCTATCCCGATACTCGCGACGGGGGGGACTGCGGTAGCCTTGCTTACGTGGAGGACAACGATGCCGATGCGATGATGATCGAGACGGCGATCCAACAGAGCGGGTGCGTAGACGAGCCAACACGGTTCGCCTCCGTTCAGTCATTCCTCGCACATCTGGACGCGGTGGATGCCGGGGAGGCCGTCCGCCCCGGTGGGCTTCTTCTCGACATCAATCTTCCAGATGGGTCTGGCTTCGAGATTTTAGTGGCCGTTCGTCGACGGTTCGGGTTGGACGAACTGCCAGTCGCCGTCTTCAGCGGCGGCGGGAGCGAAGAGGACATCTTACGGGCGTATGACCTCGGGGCGAACCTGTATCTCCACAAGCCAATGGAGTTTCCAGAATACCGTCGTCGTGTAGCTGGTGTGTGCGGATTTTTCAAAAGAGTGAGGCATGTTTCCGAGCGTTCGTGAGCAAACGAAACACCCGAAGTTTTCTATATTTATCTCCCCCCAATAGTAGTGTGAATACCTCGGGCACGAGACGGGTCTTACTGGTCGAAGACAGCGACAGCGACGCACAATTATATGTGACGATGCTGCAGGAGCTTCAAGCAGACCCCGTCAACAATCCGACTGCGACCCCGATGGCAGTCGAACGGGTTGCTGCGCTCGAACCCGGGCTTGTGGAACTCACCGACGGAGAACAGGCATACGATGTCGTCCTGCTGGACTTGACTCTCCCCGACTCAGCCGGGCTGGAAACCGTCGAGCGGGTCGTGGCCGCCGACCCGGATGTGGCCGTCGTCGTCCTCACGAGCGTCGGTGACCAGCAACTCGGCGCTGAAGCCGTCGACACGGGCGCACAGGACTTCCTGATCAAGGATCACGTCACGCCGCGGGTACTGAACAAGACAGTCACCTACGCGCAGACCCGCAAGGCACAGACGAAGCAGATCGAACGCCAACGGAACGAGTTGAGCGTCCTCAACTGGCTCATCAGGCACGAAATCCGCAACGATGCCTCGATAATTCTCGGGTGGGCGAGTGGGCTGGAAGCGGACACCCCGAGTGAACAACGCTCGCTCGACCGCATCGAGGACGCTGGCGAACACATCGTATCGCTCACCAAATCCGTCGGGGAGCTGGTCAGCACGCTCGAAGACGAGACTGCAGACCTCACTGCCGTCGACCTCGGGGCGGTCTTAGACGCCGAGGTGACGCGCTTGCGCGAAAACCACGAATCCGTGTCCATCTCCTCCGCTGAGGAGCCTCCGGATGTGTCGGTGAAGGCCAACCAGTTCCTCGGGACGGTGTTGCGCAACGTCCTGCTGAACGCCATCGATCACAACGATACCGATACCCCGACCCTCGAAATCAGTGTCCAGCTGCCCGGTGTTGCCGGTGCCGAACTGGACGCGACACCGGCGGATGGCGGGACTGAGCAGGAGTACGTCTGGGTGAGCGTCGCTGATAACGGCCCGGGGATTCCCGACGGGACGAAAGACAGTGTGATGGAGAAAGCCTACTCCAGTGATGCCGACGGCACGGGTATCGGGTTGTACCTCGTCAAGCAGTTCATGAACCAGTATGATGGTGTGGTTCGGATCGAGGACAACACACCGCGGGGAGCTGTCGTCAAACTCGGGTTCGTCCCGGCCTCGACGTAGCACCTGTTCTGTCCCGACGTGTCTCGTCACGAAGAGGGCGTTAGCTGTTCGCCTGACAGCACTCTCACCGTGACTGTCTGTGGTCGCCGCTCTGTCTCACCCGTTACCACCTGAACCGGACGCCCGGTTATTTCAGCCACCACAGTACCGAGTAGAGACATGGCGAAGCCGTCACTGCTGTCTTCGGGCCGTACAGCGGTGGATCGCACCCGGATATCGAACATCGCTTCGGCGTTCTCGTCGCCGCTGCGACGTTCGGCTTCCCATTCGGTCACGAGCCCAGTTCGTTGGCAAAGGCCAAGTGCCTCCTCGATTGCCTCGTCAGCGTCACCGGACGGGAGTGCCTCCTGTGTCTGTTCTACCAGCGCCCACCCGACCGTAGGCACCGATACGCCGGCTATCTCGCCGTCGTGGAACGTTCCAGCAGGAATCGGAACAGGTGGAGGGGAGGCGTTCACCTCTGCGGAAGCGTACCAGCGCCGAACCTCGCCGGCTTCCGTCGGCACGTACCACCCATCATCATTGAGATGGAGTTCGCGCTCGATGTCGGCCATCAGTTCGGTGTGAGCGGTCAGCATCGCTTCGTGAAGATCGTTTCCCGACCCGTCCATCGCGTAATCGAACGCGGCGAGCAACAGACAGACGGCTGCGACGGAGAGGAGAAGCGCCCGCTGGCCGGAAAGCGGCAGGGCAGCAAGCATCGAGAGTCCTGCAAGCAACCCGAGGGCGATCTGGAGCGTGGATGCCCGAGCGAACAGACGCCTCCAGCGAGCGACCACCGTGCGGACTCCTCTCTCGGCGCTCATATCGGTACCGTGTACCAGTAGACCGCGACACCGGCGGCCAGTAGCGTTGCGCTGACGACGATAGCAGCTGGCCAGATAACGCCTGCGGTCAGCACGATGAACAGCATCGGGAGGGCAATCATGACCGCTCCGACCAGTAGGTAGCGGTGGGTTCGAGAGAAGCCATCCTCCGTAGGTAACACGAGTGGCGAGAGAACGACCACGATACCTGTGGCCAGCGTAAGCGCCGAGACACCGGAGCCAGCGAGTAGTACCACCATTCCCGTCAAGAAACCGACCATCACCGGCGTCGGGGGATACCGATTCCCGACCAGCAGTACGACGCCCACGAGCAGGCCACCGATACCGAGGCCGAGGACTGCAAGGACAGTTACGAGCGCCACGCACAGGATGTACGGTGAGGGTCGTGTGGGTCTTCGACGCCGCTGGTGTGTTTCGTCCATGATTATCGGCCTCCGATCTGACGGGTCAGTGCGTACTCCGCCGGGCGGTGGGTGTCGTGCCGGACGACACCACGTCGATACAACGGTCGCTCGGTGAGTGAAACGCCCGGTTCAGCAGTAAGCGTCGTCCCAAGCGACTCGCGTGGCTCATCTTGTTCGGGGAGAGATAACAGGTGAACTTCGACGGCCCCACGGCCGGTCGCTGACCGGACGCCAGCGAGCGTGCGGGTGGCTGTTCTTCCACCTGTGATGAGTGACACTGAGGGGGCGTCACCGACCTGCTGCTGTATCCGGTAGAGCGCCGTCGTGAGCGAGTTATCCGGCACGCCACCCCGGCGCTGGAAGGCGGCGACGGTCTTGCCGACCCGTGTCGCCTGCCGAAGCGGTTGTCTCGGCGCGTGGGTGGCCTCTACATCTGAGGGAACGCCATGTTCCTCGGACACGTCCTCGATAGTGCGCTCGATGTGTTCGATACCCGCCTCTGAGGTCTGATACCCGTCCGGGTCGAATGCCAACTCTCCTGACGGGCGGACGACGGCGGCAACGCTTCGCTTGGTGTCACCCCCCTGTCGGAGCTGTTCACGGCAGACGCGCGCCGCAGCCGTCCATGTCGGTTGAGTGAGACTCAGCAGGTCGAGGAGGATCACTCGCACTTTCGGGCGCTCACGCGCCCACTCCCGAACGTGGAGTGACTGCTGCCGTGCCGTTGCTTTCCAGTCGATATGCGAGAGCGGATCGCCAGCGACGTACTCTCTGAGGCCGGCGTATTCGTTGCCGGAGATACTCGATTCCGGTTCTGAATCGTGCTGTCCGAGAGCCGTGACAACATTGGCACTGCTCACACCGCCACCCGAGGCGTACAGTTCCTCCACTGGCACGTCAGCATCGACAACCGTGAGTTCAGCCATACCGACACGCCCGGGGCTGGCAACGCGGACTGCCAGCGTAACCTCGACTCGACTATCTTCGACTGAAACAGGTATATCGAGCGTTGGGAGGGACACCCCCTCTACGGATTCTCCGTTCTCTCCTACCCGTCCCGTGAGCGTGACGTTGTCTACATCTGGTGTCTCCGATGTGGAGGCGGATGCGACACGGACAGATACATCTCTCACCGGTCTTCCAGACGCCCCCGGGGTGATAGTAACCTCGACCAGCTCGGTGAACTCACGCAACCGTAGGGTGACAGTGTAGAGTTCCCCGAGGAGGAACAGGCCAAGCGCCCCACCGAACGCGAGGACGACTCCGCTGTTCGAGAGGACACTCAACAGGAGCGTCCCCCCCGCCGCTCCGAGGGTCAGATACCCGCTCCGAGAGACGCTCACTCTCAGCCACGAGGGGTACGCCGAAAGCACCACCTGCTCCGTCATCAGGCGTCACCCTCTGGCGATGGCCGAACGGTCAGCAGCAACCGCGTCTCACGGTACGGAGACGGGAGGTTCTCTACACTATCCACCGATGCGACCGTCTCCGTCCGATACAAGCGATAGGTGAACCGCACCTCACCGGGTGTCTCCGGGGCAACGAGCGCCGTCCGGAGTCGCCTCGTCTCACCGTCAGCGAGTTCGACCCGCTCTGCCGCCAGTATCACTCCTCCGCCGTCCGCCTGCTCTCGTGTGATTACGAGCGTGTAGTCCTGTGCTGTCTGTTCCTCGTTACGAACCGTCACCACTAGGTCGGCAGATGCCTCCGGAGCGAGCGTCTCTGGATAATCATCGGCGGTGAGTCGCCCCTGTTCTGTCTCCGTCAGCAGGCTCAATTCCGTGTACGTCTGCTGGGGGGCTGGTGCCGCCAGCAGGCCGACGAACAGTATCGTCGCCACACCGACCAGTGCCCACTGCCGCCGCGACCCACCACCCAGAACGACCGAGAGTGTCGGCCGTGGCAGACGGTCGGTAACCTGCCGCCGCGGCGTCCACCCGCCGTCAGCCGTCGGCTGTGACGCACGTCGGCTCGTGCCGAGCGTCTGGAGTACCGACACCCCAAGCAGTCCTCCGGTTACCAGTACCAGTGCCGTGAGCAATCGGCCGAACGCGATCCGCCCTGTGAGTTCGTTCACTACGAGCGCCACCAGTGCGACGAGGGCTGGCGAACTCCCGATAGACACCGCGAGGCGCGTCCGGGAGGAGAGGCGCTCTTCGCCAGCTATCGGGAACAGTACCGTCTGGAGCGCGTAACCGGGCAGGAAGAACACCAGCAGGGTTCCCGCAACGAGGCGTAGCGACGACCCGCGGAGATACGGTTGGAACGCCACCACCGCCGCGAGACTCAACAGCACCAAGCCAGCGGCCTGCCCAGAGCCCTTCGCCCGAGTCACGTCCACTCTACTCACCACCGTCGGTTGCGAGCGGCGTGTCGGATGCCGGTGCCGATACCATCGTGGGAACCGCTGTTGCATCCAACGTCTCTCCGAGCAGTTCCCGTGCGGCCTCTGTGTCCCCCCTCGGGGCCTGTTCGATGGTGAGCCGGTGACACAGCGCGTCGATAGCCACCCGCTTTATATCCTCGGGGATGACGTAGGCTCGTCGCTCGATAGCGGCCCGCGCCTTGGCGGCTCGCTGAACGCCGATGAGCGCACGCGGTGATGGTGCCGCGGCAGCGCGGCTGTCAGTCTCAAGTGACCGCATGAGGGCGACGAGATACTGCTTGATCGGGGCCGAGACGTGAATCGCATTGACGAGTCCTCGTGCGCTGTGAATCGCCTCCGGCGTCAACGTGTACGGCGATGCCTGCCGACGGCGCTTATCATCTCGCTCACGCTCGTCGGCGGTGGTCAGGATATCGACCAGCGCGTCGTCACTACTCGGCGCCGACACCGTGAGATGGAACATGAACCGGTCGAGTTGCGACTCGGGTAACGGGTACGTCCCGGCCATGTCGAGTGGGTTCTGTGTCGCCACCACGAAGAACGGACTCGGGAGCGAGTGTGTTTCACCGTCGACCGAGACACGCCCCTCCTCCATCGCTTCGAGGAGGGCCGCCTGTGCCTTCGGCATCGCTCGGTTGATCTCGTCAGCGATGACGGCATTGCTGAACACGGGGCCACGGCGGAACTCGAACGCGCCTTCTTGCTCGTTGTAGAGTTGCGTGCCAGTGATGTCTGCGGGCAGAACGTCCGGTGTGAGTTGGATGCGCTTCGCTGGGAGTCCAGCCGCGGCGGCAACCCGTGTGGCGATGGTGGTCTTTGCGACGCCGGGTGCCCCTTCGAGTAGCACATGCCCGCCAGCCAGAAGCGCCGTCGTCAGTTGCGTGACGACAGCCTCCTGTCCCACGACTGCCTCACCAACAGCTCGCTGGAGTCGCTCGTGGAGCGTGGCTGGTGCGAGGACAGACGAGGTGGTCGAAGTGGAGGTGTCGTTGGACATCGGGTATGGGCACTCCCTTCTACACTGTTTGTAAGGGTGTATCCCGCGTCACCCGCGAGTAGACGTGAAGAGTTACCTCAAGGTAAACACGAGCCCCCTCCTGTCCGAGGGATTGCCGCCTCGGTGGGCCAACCAGACGCCGAGCCGGACGACTACCATCCCTCCGCACAGGAACGCCGGGAGTCCGAGTAGCGTCCCGAGCGGTGTGTTCAATCCGAGGCGGAGTCGTGTGACAGGTGGAAAGCCGGTCGTCTGCGGGTAGACGAGCATCGCGCCGTCCTCGGTCAATGCGCGAGCTAGTTGTCGGTTGCCTTCGACCTGCCACTGGCCGTTGGTGAGCAGGCTCGCATCGCCCACGACGATTACCTGCCCCGCTCCAACCGGCTCCGCGACCGCGACCGGGTAACTCCCCCGTGGTTCGGCCGCCCCGAGTTGCCCGTCGCCGTCGAGGTCACGCCCGGCCGGGGCCGACCACGCGAGAACCCGTCTCGTCGTGCCGTCGCTAGAGTCGGTGACGCCGAGCGGCTTCGCAGCGTTGACTTGGACACCGGTGAACCCAAGGGCGTCGTCACCCCCATCTGCCACGACAAACTGTGCGGGACTCACTGAGTCCTGCTCTGTCGTGAGGAGATACCCAGCCGCGAGTCGTGTCTCCACATCCAGCGCTGCGAGCAACTGGTTCGACCGTTCATCCTCGGTGAGTACCACGACTCGTCCCCCGCCGTCGAGATGACGGGTGAGCGCAGCCACGTCGGCGGTCGTCACGTCGCCACCGCCTCCGACTATGATTACCGTTTCCGGCGTCGCCTCGCCGTCTACACTGGTGTAGGATAGCACGAGGCCCTCACGGCTAGCATCGACGAGCCGACTCGTTCCCGCGTCACCGTGGTTGTACGGATCGAGGGGCGCATCCGTCGCGGTCAATGCTCCAACGAGCAACGCGAGTACGACGACGGCGAGTCCGGCGGCGAGCAGTGCAACCCACCGCTCGGTTCTGTACCGACTCACCCGAATACCCCGGACTCTCGAACGAGCCGCACTACCTCACTCGCCAACACGAGGGCGACAACAATACCTGCGCCCTGTACCACGCGCCGGACGCGCTGTTCCCACCCGCTTGCTGTTTCCGTCGGGAGCTGTAACTCCGCTACCACCGCACTCAGCACGTACACGACGATGAGATACGCCGGGAGAGACTCGACGCCCACCGCAGCCAGCCCGAGCAGTGCGCACCCGGACACGAGGAACTGAGCGAACAGGAACGACTCCTGTGATCTCGTGTAGCCGCCCGGGCTCCGCACTCGACTCAGCATCTATCACCAGCGACACCGCCCTCTATAGCAACGAGCGGGTATCCTCAAGGTAACACATCCGGATAGGGTTGAGCCGACTCCTTGGCTACTAATACCCCTCTCCATCGGGATGTATGAACAGGTCGAAACGCCGACTCCCCGATGTTGGTGGATTCATCCGCGAAACGGCTACCGCGATTCGTCGGGAGGGGGTGGCCGGACTCTCAGGGCCAGCCCGTACAGTCTATCACAAACTCCTCCAGCAGGGCTCTCGAATCACCCCTCCCGGTCGCTCGATATATGAGGCAGATTGGGACGTACTCGTCGTCCTCGATGCCTGTCGGTACGACCTGTTCGCCGCCGCCGTGTCGTCACCCGGCACCGACTTTGCGTTCATCGACCGTGGCTCACTCACGGCGACCCGTTCGGTGGAGAGTGCGACTCGCCTCTGGATGCGCCGCACGTTCGGCCCCGAGGTCGAGGGGGTCGAACAGACTCACTACGTCGTCGGGAGCCCGTGGTCGTCACAGCAACTCGATGAGTCGTGGTTCGCCTCGCTCGACCCCGTCTGGCAGGATGCGTGGGACGACGACCACGGGACGCTCCTGCCCGAAACAGTGACCGACCGGGCACTCGTCGCCAGCCGCGAGGTGGACTTCGACGCCGGAGAGCGACTCCTCGTCCACTACATGCAGCCACACTGCCCGTTCATCGACAGTCCAGATATTGCCACGCCCAAGGCGGCCGAGGGCTTTACTGACGCTGCCGAGCGTGACATCTGGACGCGACTACAGGCCGCCGAGGTAAGCCTCGAATCGGTTTGGAACGGCTACCGGGCCAACCTCGACCTCGCGCTGGCGGAGGTCGAGAGACTACTGCACGGCATCGACAGCGAGCGGGTGATCATCACCTCCGACCACGGCAACGCAATCGGGGAGTACGGCCTGTACGGTCACCCTGAGTCGATGCCGTTCGACTGCCTACGGGAGGTTCCGTGGTTCGAGACGACCGCCATCGACACGGGAGAACGCGCATCGAGCGAGCGTGTGCGCTCGGAACCCACGTCGGAGGAGCCGACCGATGATGACATCGAGGCCCGACTGCGGGCACTCGGCTACCGGTGATTCCTCATGAGCGAACACTTCCCCCACACCGACGCGGCGACGTTCGACGGCCAACACATCTGCTTCATCACCAACCTCTATCCACCGGAGACGATTGGTGGCGCCGAAACCTCCGTCCGAACGGTAGCAGAAGCACTCGTCGAACGTGACTACGAGGTGTCGGTCATCACGACGGCCACCAGCGACGATGCTCGGGCCGGCGATGGGTCGTTCTGCGAGCGACAGAACGGCGTCTCTGTCCACCGGTTCACACCGTGGAATCTCTACACGCCCTTCGAGTACCGCGAGCAACCCGGCTGGAAGAAGCCATTGATGCACCTGATCGACCTCTGGAATCCACAGGCCGGTCGGACGGTGGATCGCCTGCTCGGCACTCTCGCTCCCGACATCATCCACGTCCACAACTTCGGTGGGCTCTCACCGGCCGTCTTCCGCGCAGCGGCCGGCCACGCACCGGTCGTCCAGACGCTCCACGACTACCGTCTGCTCCACATCGACCCCGGGATGTTCGTCGCCGGGGCACAGCGGGAACTCGGCGGGTTGATGCGCCCGTTCCGTGCGTACAACCGGCGGACGGTCGAACCCTACCTCGACCGCGTGCTGGCCCCCTCACAGTTCATGATTGACCGGCACGAGCGGGCGGGGTTCTTCGAGGACACCCCGACGGCCGTGCTTCGCCTCGGGGTGTCCCGTGACGACCGTGCAACGCCCGGAGCTGTGGCCGACACACCGCGGATTCTCTTCGTCGGCCAACTCGCTCGCCCCAAAGGTGTGGACGTGCTACTCAATGGGCTTGCACACCTTGACTCGGACATCCGGGTGGACATCGTGGGGCGAGGAGAGGCCCGAGAGCAACTCGAAGTGCAGGCGGCTGGCGATGACCGGGTGACATTCCACGGCTTCGTGAGCGAGGCCGACCTCGCGGCGTTCTACCGGGAGGCGACCGTCACCGTCGTCCCGTCTCGCTGGAACGACAACTCTCCGATGGTGATTTACGAGTCACTGGCCCGGGCCACGCCCGTCGTCGGGAGCGACATGGGTGGGATTCCCGAACTCATCGACACGCCAGACGATGACGCACCAACGACGGGACGTGTCGTTCCGTCCGAAGACCCGGTCGCGTTGGCTACCGCTATCGAATCGGTCTGCCAGACGGCGCCGCACGTCGAGAGTCAGGCGGCATATGCACGGGCCGACGACTACACGCTTAGTACCCACCTCGACCGCCTGCTTGCCCACTACGCGGCCTGTTTCGATGAGCCTAGGGTCGGGGTGCCCGACACAGCGGACGGCAGGAGCGAGCGCACAGTACCGCAGAACGGGTCACCAGCGTCGATCCGCTGATGACGAGCGAGCGACCGCCCGAGGCAGAGACGGTATCCCCCTCACTCGGAGCAGTCGCGCTGTACCTCGGGCTGTATCTGCTCACCACCGTCATCGTCTTTCGCGCCGGCTCGCTCGTCCCCGAAATCGCCGGGTACATCTTGCTACTGGCGCTGTTCGTCATCCCCCTCGGACTGGCCGAACGAGGCCGCCTCGCGCCAGCGTGGGAGGTGTTCTTCCTGTTTGCGACGCCCTTGCTCCCTATCCTCATCGTCATCGACCCGTTCGAGACGGGGCTGTTCGGCTACGATGCCTATTCGTTCACCATCCCGGCGCTCGATTACCTCCGGAACGGTGCCTCGGTCGGCGCGTTCGTCAACGCCGATGGCGACTGGCCGGCCTTCTACGCCGTCGCCCTCGCGTTCCAGCAACTCTCCGGCGTCGATACCGGATTTCTGTCAAAGTATTTCCCGCTATTCGTCGTCGCCATCCCGTTCGTCGTCTACGCCGGGGTCGAACTCCTCGCCACTAGACGCATCGCGTTCTACACCGGGATGGCCGTCGCCTCGACCCGCACGCTCGTCCTGTTCGAGGTGAAGTTCGTCGACGAGACGATTGCGGTGTTGTTGTTCTTCACCGCCATCATCTATCTTGCACTTACAACACGCGAGCGTCGAGCAGTCGTCGGGCTCGCAGTCGTAATCGCCGGGTTGGCGCTGACACACCACGCCACCTCTGTCTTCTTCGGTATCCTGCTGGCGTGTATGCTCGGTGCGAGTCTCATCGAGCGAGTGCCACTTACGGGCGTGCTTGCCCGTCGCCTCCCCCCACAGCGGGGGACACCAATCGGTGTCGGTATGACCGGCACCGTCGTCGTGGTGTTCGGTGTCGGGGCCGTGTTCTTTTTTTTGGCCCCACAGGTGACGACGGAGCTGGTGAACACGGCTTACGGGGCACTGTTCGAGGGGCAACAGACCGCAGCCCCCGTCCAGTCCGGCGGAGGTGGCGGTATCTTCTCTGTGAGCGGGGTTCCACCCCGACAGCTCGTCTCCCGGGCGGCGATTCTGGTGTTCGCACTAATGGCCGCCGTGACGGCGCTCGGCGTCCTGACCCGGTACGATGCAGCCTACTGGGAGGTCGGGTGGGTCGGAGCGGCTGGTATCTTCGCGGTGCTGTATTTCGCCTCACTCGTCGGCGGCCGAGTCGTCCCTCTCGACCCGATTCGGATTCTGTTGTTCCTCGTGGCGACGATTACGCCACCGACGCTGAGTGTCATCTCGCGGTTTTACCTCCCGGCTCAACTGTCCCGGCTGGTGTCCAAACGACGCGGCGCCCACGTCATCCGGGGTACCGTTGCGGCCCTGATCGTGACTGCACTAATACTGACACAGGTGGCCGCGTTCGACCCGCACGTCCTCTATACGAACCCTGACGAGACGGTGATCGGAGAAGGCCACCACACGAGCGCCCAGTTCGGAGCGAGTCAGTGGACGGAGCGCCACTACTCGGGTGCGGTTCTCGGTGCCGAGCGGAGTCTCTGGGTCGCATACGACAACAACTATCGCAACCCGATCCACGGCGAGGGGGCGTGTGAATCGCTTCTGACCGTGTGGCGACCGGAGACTGGTGACGCTCGCCCAGCGGACGTGTCGGTTGTCTTCGACAGTGCGGACATTTCGCTGACCCGTTCGGGAGCCGAGCCGTACATCCCCGGGAAAGCCTCGAACACACAGGCATCACCGAACTACAACGCCGGGCCGCCGGAATGTGGCACGTTCGTCCGCTCGAAGTTCGCTAAAGGAGGCTAATGAGCGGGACTCGACTGCTGGTGGAGCCCAAGCGAGAAGATGGGGAATGTAACCCTCGGGTAACGTGACCGACTGGCTTCCGAGATACTCTGTGGTTGTGAGCGTTCCCCGAAACCTTCTGGTAACGAATGGAGGCCACCGACATCCTCGTTTCCGTCGTCCTGTGGGTCGTGTTGAGTCTCTACGTCGCCGGTAACCTCTACTGGGTGTATCAGGTCATAGCGAGAGTCGTGAGCTACAACCCGCCGCCGTTAGAGCATGGAGGCGACGCGGTCGAGGTTCGAATCGTGACTATCGGCAACGAGGCGGTCGTCGCTGAGACCGTCCGCAACCTCCCGACCGAACTCGACCGACGATACGTCATCTCGGAGGAGCCAATCGACGTCCCCGGTGCGGAGGTGTTAGTCGTCCCTGACGAGTTTGAATCCGAGGCTGTCAACAAAGGCAGAGCAATCGAGTGGGCACGCCAAGCCGTCCCCTGCCAGCGCGAGTACGTCCTCTATCTGGACGAGGACAGCCACATGACGGAGTTCGACGGACTCCCCGACAGTGACATCGTCCAGTTTACCGAGCAGCCACGACGGACAACCAGCCTTCTCACCCACCTGTGCGAGATTAACCGCATGGGCTTCCAGATCGAGCAACGAGGGTTCCAGTCGATTTCGATCCCGCTCTACACGTGGGGTGGCGGCGTAGCCATCCGTCGATCCATCGAGGAGCAGGTGACGTGGGAGTATCCGACGCTCATCGAAGATACCGTGTTCACTTGGCGAGCGTTCGTCAACCTGCCCGAGCAGCCGTCGTTCAGTGTCTTGCCGGAGAAGATATCAGGGCAGTCGCCGCCGAGTCTCTCCGCGATGATCCGACAGCGTCGCCGGTGGATCAGCGGTAGTCGAGAAGACAATACGCTTCTGTCGCTCGATCGGGTGATTATGTACGGGCTACGTGACCTCTCGTGGTCAGTCACGGGAGTCGTACCACTGTTCGTTATTCTCGGGAATCTTCCCGGTGTGGACGTGTTCGCGTGGCAGATACACCGAGCCGTGTCACTCGTGCTGCTCTCGTTCGTGTTTCTCTGGGTCGCCGTCGGTGTGAGGCAAGTCCGGCCGACGGCGAGGGTTGCGGTTCTCAGCCTCGTACTGGCCCCGATGACGAGCGTTCTCCACTCTGTTGGTGCGCTATGGGGCCTCGTCTCGCCTCCGGATTCATTCGACGTGACGGAAAAAGCGGATGAGACGTCGGATCAGGAGGCCACACAACGCTCGCAGCCCCTCTCGACCGATGATTGAACAACTAAGACGATCAAACGACCGCGACACGTTCCTCGGCGTCTTCCCCGGCGAGTCAGAGCGTCTCCGGACGCTTCGGGCGTTCAACTCGTGGCTGGAGTGCCCGCTAGACGTGGTCACGACCTTCATCAGAACGGATGTGCCGGCGTCATACCGGCAGGAATTCGTCCACCAGTACCTCACGGCAGTTGCTGATACAGGTCTCGTGCCGATCGTCACGTGGGAGCCGTTCGGATTTCCGAGCACGTCTTCGGACGCTCCCGTCCAATCGATCAACAACGGAAGCGTGGACGAGCATCTGTACGCATGGGGGGCCTTACTCCGGGCGTGGGTACTCGAGTCCCCCGATAGGGGACTGATTTTCCGGCCTGCTCACGAGATGAACGGTGCGTGGTATCCATGGAGCGCCGGCTACGGAACCACACCGACCGAGTACATCCGGATGTGGCGGACTCTCTCGGCAGTGTTCGACGACGTTGGTCTTCCAAGCGACCGGGTCGACTGGATGTGGTGTATCAACGCCACAGATGCCACTCGAACGTCCTCGTTCGACTATTTCCCCGGTGAGGAGTACGTCGACTGGGTCGGCGTGGATGGGTACAACTTCGGTGATAGCCAGCGGTGGAGTTCGTGGCAGTCACCCGCAACCGTGTTCAAGCAGGCACTGACCACTGTCAGAAACGAGACGCGAACACCGATTGCTATCCCCGAGACCGGCTGTTCATCAGCATACAATGGACATCGCAGTCCACGACGGAAGTCTCGGTGGATTCGTCGAGCGCTCGCGCTGTTCAGTAGATACGGGGTTGATTTACTCGGTTGGTTCAACATGACGAAAGAGACGGACTGGGGGGTTCTCGAACCAGTCTCCGCCGATGCTTCGACCCACCGAGAACGGGTGGTGCTAAATGAGCGACGGTACAACGTATACCCACAATTCCGTAACGCGCGGGCTCAGTTCCGGTGAGAATGCTCTGTTCGACTGGGTTACGACGATTCGCCAGAAAAAGAACCATCAGTTAGAGTGCAGGAGCGACGGATGATTCGCCAGTAGAGAGCATAGATACATCTTCATAAAGACGGAGTGCGTGCCGGACGAGTTTTATTTCCGTGTTCAGCGTGTCCCATGTTGCGGCAACGTTCCGAATCTCTCGAACGTCGGCAGCACTCAGGTCTTCCTCTTCTGCTAACCGCTCACGGAAGACTGTCAGTGAGTCCACTTCAAACTCTTCTTGAAGAGACTCGCGCTCCCGCTTGAGGTCTTCCAGCTCTGATTCGAGGCTTTCACGGCTGTTCTGTTTGATGAGGGCCATTATTTCATCAAGGAACAGCCGGACAGGGTCGAGTTCGTAGCCCTGCTGACCATCTACCTGTACCGACCGGACTCGGTTCTCCGCTTCGAGCCGCTCCAACTCCGAACTGGCCGTGTTGCGGGACACGTCCGCGCGGTCGGTGATTTCCACGACTGTAGCTGGCTGATCCAGTGTCTCAACGACGGCACGAACCCGTTCTCGGCCACTCATGTCTTCCGTCCATGAGCCCGGCGATGCTTCTGACATCGTACTCTCCCCTCTGTTCCAAGAGTTCAAATAATCTTTGGAAATTCATATATTTGAAATGGCTTCTACAACCACTCTGAAGAGGATGGAGCGGACGAGGAAGGCAGTTCACCAGTAAAATCAGCCCCCGCAACAAACACAGCAGGAGTAAGATGAGGTAAGGGTCACACTCAGAATACATATGGCTCTCACGAGTTTCGAGCGATTACTGATTATCAGTCGTCATCCAAAGGTGACGAATCTGTCACCTCCTTCCCCGACAGGGCCTCTCTGGTAGCCGAGGTCGTGGTAATCTCTTCCCGTATCTTGTCCTCGCCTTTCCATTTGATGTACTGATACCAGATACTGCTTGCGTCCGGTGACTTCTGATTCAGTCTCCGTCGCTGGCCGGATAGCCTCTCAAACTCGCTCTGAATCTTCTGAATATCAGCGTCATCAGAGGCGAGCGTAACCGTGAGAAAGTCCCGGTACTCATCGAACAACGAGTGGTACTCATTAGCTGATCGACGGAACTCTCCCGGCACGTCATCCAGATTAGTTGCTCTCCGACAGCCAGTAACTGCCGCAATAGCCAGAGCTGGAATAGCAATAAATCGGTTCGGCATCACACTCCAGAAGTTCGTAGCGAGAATGAGTGCGGCACAACCGAACATGGCTGTGTCGAGAAATAGAGAGAGGTTTCTGTAGAAGGTCGCCGCAGCGAAGTGTTGCTTGTAGGTGTAGCAGACTGACTCCGCCTTATTCTCCGAGCGATGCCGGATTCTGCCTCTAATGTCTGGCATCAATTAACATCCTCCCCGACTGCCTCGCCGTACTTTTCAGCTGCTCCCTCGCTGTCTCCGTCTTGACGACGGCTTCGAGCCTCGCGCATGTCTTCCCGCGCATCCTTGGCCTCACTGATGGCTTTTCGACGATGGTCTCTGCTCATGTGTGAATCCAACCTGTCCCCATTTACCGGGTCGCGAGTTCCCCGAGAGATTCGCCGAGGTAACTCCTCAACGAAGCCCTCGGTGAGTTTCGTGGTTGAGGCCTGCTTGTCAGGATGATTGTGTACGTAGTCGTAAGCCATCACCTCCATGTGGTAGGAACTGACCGGTATGTCACGGTTCTCTCTGATTTTCTTCGCCACTCGAGCGACCTTCTGTAGATTGCCTCCCCGGGCCTCATCAACCGCTTCGAACCGCTGTTTGTACCCTCGCGGGTTCGTCTGTACCCACGATCTCCCCTCGTTGTAAGTATCCGGAATTTTGTAACCCCCAGCACCATCTCGAAACGCGGGTGCCACATCCACAGTAAAGTCGTGGAACTGCACGCTGACGACGTTCCGGTCAATGCTCACCTCGGAGTTGGGGTAGTTCTTGTTGAGCGCACGCTTGACTGCGCGTAGACTATTCCGTGACCCATTTTCTCCCTGTTCCCAGTCTCCATGCTCGGTTCTATCTAAGACGAACATCACGTCTGTATCCGAGTCTTCGGTGAGGGGGCCGACCATCGTACCCCTAGTGAACGACCCGAACTGGTGGCTTTCTTCGATCTCCAACTCATCTTTCAGCGCCTGTTCTAACCGCTCTCGGCGCTCTTCTATCGTCTTCCCTTGGCGAACTGTTGGGCCGGTGTCCTCAGCGAAGTCATCTAACTGAGTCTGTCTCCCCTCCGTCTCCGCTTGCTCGTCCTCTTCACCATCCTCCTCACTGGTGTAGCCGGGAGGAGCAATGTCAGTCCCCATCAGGCCCACCCCTTCATGCTACCAAAGGCAGACAGAGGCTGCTGGCTGATTGACAGGGCCGAGTTCAGTTCTGCACTCCACTTCCTGTAGCGGTGAGTAGCCACGGAAAGAGACGAATCCCGTGGGTCTATTTTACGCCGCCACCTCTGACCTGCGGCCCCGGTCACAGAGGGCGGGAAGTCGGACAACTTATTCTCAGACTGGAACCCAATGAGCATCATGTCGTCTGGATCGTATTCGGCTGCGATGCGGTGAACGCGAGCGAGAAGCGCCTGATACCGATACCCGTACGAGAAATACTGGACGCAGTAGAATGCAATCTGTGTCCAGTCCAACTCGTTGAACACCTCATAGCAGAGCCCCCGCTCATACGAAGTCGTGCCCTTCACCAGCGGAATCACGTCAATGCCTGCTTCACGGAACTGCGGAGCGAACTCTTTCAAATCCGCCACATAGACCCGAATCGTCTCAAGCCGTTTCGAGCGATGGTCTGTGTTGTACACGGGCCGGTCAAAGGGGACAACTGCATCCGCATCGACCCGTTCTGCAAGTCTTAGTTCCCGCTCAGGGAACCACTCCTCACACCTCTCATCGTCCATCGTGGACGTCAAGATAACACGGGCGTCCACCTCAGCAAGGTCTACACCCCGCTGCTCCAGTAAGCGAGCATGGCGCAGGTTGAGCATGACCGACTCAATCTCGTCCACCTCAGAGGCGATTCTCAGTTGCTCACGCTTCGCCTCAATTCGAGGTATCGCTCCGGTGAAACAGCTACTCTGCATCGCCCACCCCTCTTATTCCGGATAGACCTCCTCGCCTCATATCGCGTTACAGCACGACCGACGTTGCCGGGGGGTATATAACGGGGTTGACACCACTCGGTTTATTGTGTTATAAACACATGTAGATAATGTTTTGAGTAGCAACCACAATAGTGGTTGTAACTGTGCCAGACACTTACGACCTTGATGAGTCGCTTCAGACCATCATGGATTGGGGAAAATACGAGGCAGCTGCCTATCGAGTCCTCGTCCGGTATGGGCCTTTAGAAGCATCTGACGTGGTCGTCCGCGCGGATATTCCACAGGGCCGGGTCTACGATATTCTGAACAGCCTATACAATCAGGACGCCGTGGTCAAACGGGGAATTCAGCCTACCGAATACGACGCTCAGAGTCCGCGCAAACTAATCGAACCGAACAAGCAGAAATTTGAGAACATGGCAGTTGAGGCGATTGAAGCACTGGAGCCTGCCTACTCTATGAATCTCGAGACTGAGTCGCATCCAGCGTGGGTCACGACCGGCATTGGAGATACTTCAACGAAGGCCCGAGAACTGTTCGATGAGGCTGATGAGCGAATTTGGATACTGGAGCGTTCTTTCTGGCTATCTTCGCCTGATACTGAGTTGCTACAGAGGAAGGCTGAAGCGGGAGTTGATGTGCGAATCGTTGGTTGGAGCGGAAGGCAGGGACTCCGTGAGATGCCTCGTGAGGTTCCGGGTGCAGAGTTCCGAGAGGCTAGCGAGGTGGAAACGTCGTTCTACGTTAGTGACGACGGCACCGTTCTAATCAATCTGAATCAGGGTGAAACAGGGCTGCTGTTCCACGATGTGGCCACAGCAACTATTTTCACTCAGCACTTTGAGTCGATATACAGGACGGCAGAGGAGGTAGAACTATAATGCACAGAAAACTGCTCCCGATGGCACTCCTCCACGCCTGCGGTGGGGATCAGATCGAGGGCAGAACCCGGCTCCAGAAACTCGTCTTCCTAATGGAGCAGGAATTGGATGAAGAAGCCAAGACCGCGCTAAATCTACCAGACTACAATTTCATCCCATACGACTACGGCCCGTTCTCGAAAGCTCTCTACGACGACTTGGACTCATTAGAGGAAGACGGCCTGATTCGCGTTGAAGAAGAAGATATGGCGGACGGGAAAGTCAAGTATACCTACCAACTGACGGACGATGGTAAGTCGTGGGTCGATCAGCGACTACCACAGGATGCCCCAAACTCGGTTCGCGAACGAGCTGAGGCACTAAAATCCGAATTCAATGGTGTTCTGCTTTCTGATCTCATAGACACCGTTTACGCCGAATACCCCAAGTACGCAGAGAATAGCGTGTGGTAGCGAGAATCTGTATAGCTCTGCTTAAGTGGTGGGGTTTGTGAAAAGAACAACACCGAAGTGAGGTCGGTTATGATACAGTGTCGCTATTTTAGAACGGGGCTCGGATTCTCTGGCAGCATTATTAGGGCTACTTAGTCCAAGATATTACTGACGAGGGATCGAGGAGTGTCTCCACGGATACGCCGATGTAGAGCAACAGCCTGCCGCTCGGTCAGTGAGGCAATCAAATCTGCGACGAAACGGGCACGCGGCACGTCACGATCTCTATACCCCTTGAGCCTCTCTCTATATGGCGATGGTATCGCACTTTGCGGCTGTACCTCCGGTGCAGATTGAGAATAAAATTCCTCGAATAGCTCCCTGACGACACGCTTCTGCCCCAACTGTTGTTGCATTAGACCGCTGTTGGTGATGACGTAGAACTTCGTCAGGTGTTTCAGAATTTCTATCTGCTGCTGAACGACTTCCAGCGCCTTCATGTCATATAGTCCGCTGTCAAGTGGCTCTAGCTCGACGTATGGTGTTCCATCAGTATCCTTCCCTTCCAAATATCTAGATACTAGCATTGACACAAACTTGTTCAGCGCAATGCGGTCTTCATCCGAACCTGCGAACCGGGTATACAGGCTGGAGTCGAAGTTTTTAGACTCTGTTAGCCCACGGAAGAACTCCTCAACGCCGATTTCTAGTTCGCCAACTTCATACTCGAACGAGTCTGCGTCCACGAGGAAATCCATGAATTGGTTTATTTCTTCCCGTGAAGCTGTCTGGTACTCATCCTCGGTAGTGACTTCTAAGAATATTCGATTAAGCGGAATCAGTCCTGCTCGGTAGAAGTCAGCAGTATCATGGAGTGCATAGGTGAGATCGTCCGCGAAGTCCATAATTTGTGCCTCTAGTGTCTTCTCTCCATCTCGTTCTGGTGGCAACGGTTCTCGAGCGAATTTGAAGGCGTCCTCATCATCCGGGTAATAGCCCCATTTTGAGTCGTTTGCCTTCCTACTCCACGGATATTTCAACGTAGCATTCAGAGTCGCTCGGGTCAGCTCCAGTCCCCTCGGTGACTTGTGATTCGCGAGTCTGGTGATTATCCTGAATGATTGTGCGTTCCCCTCAAACCCGATTGTCCGTCCACATGACTCCGTTTTCTTAGTGACCAAGTCGTCTAATAGAGTCTCAATGGCGTGACCGAACGGGGGATGTCCAATGTCATGAGCATGTGCGGCTGCTTGTACGACGAAGGGGTCTAGACAATGGTATAGGGAATCTTCTCGCTCAGTCGGTTGGCCACAGACTCCGGGATCGACGTTATTCCGTATCATCAAGACCCGAGAAAGTGCATCACCAACCTGTGCTACCTTCAGCGAGTGGGTGAGGCGGTCGTGGTAGAGAGCCGATTCGTCGGCCCGTGCGACCTGTGTAACGTTCTTTAAACGCCGGAATTCACGCGCATATCTCAGCCGGTCACGATCCTGCCTACTGTGAGAGCGAAACCGCGGCTCTTCCTCAGTCGTTTGCCTATTGTGGCGCTCTGTCCTCTCTTTGTGAGAAAGTAGATTAGACATCGAGTGTGGCCTGCGAGCGATTCACTCAGCCTGTGGGCCAGTAAGAATTCGATAGCTGAAATCGGCTGAAGAACCCAACTCATGTTCTTCATCAATCTCGTTCACGATTTCTCGGGCCTGCTCTCGGGTCACCCCAAGCTCATCTGCCATCTCAGGAATCCGTATACCCCCTGAGCGCTGTAATAACTCGCGGGCCTCGTGTAGCGTTTCGGGTGATATGCTGGTCATTTCTCCTTACAGACTCCGTTGGAACGACGAATAGTTAATACTTTACTACGGTTTGAGATACGCCGGTATTGTGGGTTCTTAACTCGTAAATTTTCACTTTGGACTCAGAAACGCCGCATGTATGGGTTTTATTGAATCAAAAATCTCCGTCCGATAGATGTGATTTGCCTAACGAGCAGATGTCTTACCGACTTCTGAGACGCTACTCTACAGGGTTCCAGACTGCTTTTAAATCCTCTCATATCTATGCCGATTAGAATCTCAGGGATACAGCGAGGACGTCTACTCGGCGTCCCAACCCACACTCGCAGCACTTCTCACCGTTATGTACCTGTCTGAGAGACCACCTGATGAGGTCACACAGAATGCACAACTTGTCCTCATTCCAGAGAGACCTGCTCATAACCGTGGCGGGTATGGGCCCGATTAGCGGTACCGAGATCAAAGATCACATCGAGGAACGATGGGGTGAAGAAGTCAACCACAGCCGCCTCTACCCGAATCTCGAAGATTTAGCGATGATGAACCTCATCCGCATCAATAAGAACACTGGTGGGCGGCACAATCACTACAGCGTCATGCCGATGGGGGAGCGGAATATCACCTCATACCGCGAGTGGGAGTCAAATCATTTAGACGAAGAGGAGGATGCAGAGCGCGAAGAAAATGACGAAATAGAGTAGAGGGGGGACAAGAGCCTTCTATCGACGACTTACAGTGGAAATGTGGGGGGTGTTCGGGAATGTTGTTGTCGAGAAAGGTACGTGGCGCGCCAAGGAGCGCCGCTTCTGACGACACGACCGACTCAACCACAGCCTTGACGAGAGAATCATACCTCCCAAGCAATCTGAGGGGGACTATATCCTCCTGAACACCTACTTCACGCTGCGAGTAACGTGTGGTCGCTCTCGGCGTTCTCCACTTACATTCGCAACGAACCTCATCAGGGCTCTGCTTGGACAGCGCACAGGATACATTCAACCGAGGTAGTCTGATCAAGATCCCTGTTTGGTCCGTTCACACAGAGGTATGCGCCACTAATCAGAACAGACTATTTTCCAACCTCGAAGCCTCCAAAGGATACTTGCAATAGGGGATTGACAAGAATACGTGGACTGTAAGAATATCTCTGTAGACCAGACTAAGCGGGAGCCTGAGTACACCCGAAGTAATGCAATCCCAAAACAAGATTCGGAATACCGATATCTGTTAACTCGCCACTGGGATGATACACGCCCTACCGTCTGTTATATCGGACTGAACCCTAGCACGGCAACGGCAAGTGACAGTGACCCTACGATGACTAAACTGGCAACCGCTGCTAACATGATGGGGTTCGGGGGCATGCTGCTGGTGAATCTGTTCCCTGTCCGCAGTCCAAATCCATCAGATATTGATCGGCATGACTCCCCGAAAGGAAGCGATGCGGACAGTTATATTGAAGACGCAGTCGACAGCGCAGAAGCCGTGTTTGCCGTTTGGGGCGGCAAAGGAAAACAATATACCGACCGGATCGCAGAGGTGATCGATATTATCGATAAGCCAGTATGCGTCTTGGATTATAATAAGGATGGAAGCCCGCTCCATGGGGGCGCTCGTGGAGAGTTCTACAATCGGCTATCACCACAACCGTACTCTCTGTAGTGGATTCCAGTCGCTTTGTAGACTCCAGTAATCAAGTCAAAATCATAGCCCCAGTCGTGCTGTGAGGAGCTGACCGTTTGCTCTGTGTTGATATACACTGACACATCTTTAGCGATATTACCAACTCTAAGTAGGTCTGCCTCTAGTCCTTCGAGTCGTCCCGCTCTACGTACACCGGTGTGACACAGATGATGCCATCCTCTCCTTCGAGCAAGAGCCGCGGGACGGTCTTGTGGAGGGTGTAGTCGTCGGTGTTGTAATGCCCGCCACCACTCAGCACTCGCAGGGCAACTTCGACGTATTCGGCGTGCCAGACAGCCCACACCTTCATACCGTCCAAGTCCATCGGCCGGTCGCTCACGACGAAATCGAACTCCTCACGGAAATCCTCACCAAACTGCTCATTCCATACGGTGTAGGTATCCGGAATCGTGATTTCACCCTGTTTGCGCTCTTCGATATACTCGTCCACGCCCCCGACAACCCATCCGATCCGCCCCGGAGTCAGTGTGAACCCAGCTGCCCCGCCCCATGAGGGGAGAAAGACTAAAGCGCCACTCGTCTTCGGCCGCCGTCGGAATGTTGCGTTCTCGAAATTCGGTGCGAGGTCGACCATCCGGCTCAGGTCGAACCCTCCTTCTGCCGTAATTCCTGTTGCTCGCGGGTCAAAATGGTCGGCAGTCATCGGAATACCTCGTGGTGATCCGGGGTGTCGTGATGTGTCGCCTGTCGAAACACACCGACTGTACTCGTGCAAGGATGCGACCCTGTTCCGCTCTCTCCGTTTGGTTGCGTCCTCATATGAACTGTTCACAGACATCCCGCATAAGCGCTTGGGGCTTCAACCGGCTAATGTGGATTAACAACGTCTCTATGCCTCGAAACCCCTACTTCCGATACTTCCAGTTCGTTCCATACTTCCGATTCTTGTGCTGGCTTGGCTGTTGTCGTCTTGCGCCCTTAGAACGTGCAATAAAGGCTTGTGGCGTCATGGTAGCCCCATGACACTCCCGTAAGAGTACAGAGGAATAACACTTCTCGCTCCCCACTGTCGGTGGCCAGAAGCCCCGTGCCACCGGAATCCGATCTGATACTGACTCCCGCCAGATTACTGTTTCCGGATAGGCGATGAACTCACCCACCCACTCCTCTCGACGCTGACAGACACCCGGAACCCGGCCCCATTCTCACCCCTCTGTTGAAATCGGGCCGGGGTGTAGGGTCTACTATTGACGTTATTTTCGGGGAAGTGTGTGATATGTCTGCTCACAAGTGTCCTCGGGTATCTTGTCAAAGATGTCCGTGGAAACAGAAGTAGCCACAAACCCTTATCAGGGAAGTGACTATAGTTCCGAGTATGGGAGAAATCACGCACAACACACACAAAATCGACGAAGAGAGTCAGCGACTCGCCGGAGAACTGTATCGGGAAGGGTCGCTGACGACGAGCGACGTGCGCGAACTGCTCGCGTGTAAGAACGGCAAAGCCAACGGGAAGATAGACCAGCTAGTCCGACCGGGGTTCGCAGAGGCGCCCACTCCGGAGAAGAAGCCCGGAGAGCCATGGCCGCCGAAGGAAATCGAACTGACCGAGCGGGGGCGTCGGTGGGTGGAGAAGCACCGTCTGCACGAGGAGACGCCCGGTAGCGTCGAAGATCGCATGGACGCTATCGAGAGCCGTCTCAATCGAGTTGAGGAACGCCAGCGACAGATTATCCGGATACTTCGGGGTGGCGAGTCGGCTGCCTACCCGACCGTCCCGCAGGCGGTCGCTGGCGTGTACGGTATTAATCGGTTCCTTAGCGACAGTGTTGACGAGTTCGACGGGGAACTCCCCGACAATATCGAGCGGCGGATGAAAGACTTAGAAGAAGATTTAGACGGGTTATAAATGAGTTATAAAAGACTACGCAACATATCTGGCTTCGACAGACGTTTTGCATATTCTGGGTATTTATCTGAGTCAACTTCCGGATACTCAGCATCTCTAGTCCAGTCGACACTCTCACGATACCGTCGATCCAACTCAACAATACCCTCGACGAGCGAACCCTCTGGCAGTCCCCCGCAAGCAAAGGTAAACAACTCTGCACGAACTCGTGGATACACATACGTACTCTCGTCGGAAGTTGTGTAAACCTCTTTTCGATACTCTCGATAAACCGCTTCAAAGCCGTCTCTGACGCCCTCTGGACGCTCGTCCGTCCATATCGAGTCGAGTGGCTCGTAGTCGGGTTCCTCAGCGTCGTCAGCGGTGTCGTCGGGCCGCTCATCGCCCATCTCGCCACCGTCGTCGGTGGGCGATGAACTCCCGTCAGCGACCGTCTCGTTACTTTCGCTCTTCTGGTCAGACTGCTTTTCCGTTGCTACCGATTCAGGGAGTTCATCGAACATACGACGGGCGTCGGCTGCCAGTCGCTCCCCCTTCGTCGCATGTTGCTCAAGTGCGTCAATCGCGTCCATACAGCGATAGAACTCGTTGTCTAACTCAGCCCGCGACTCTGCTTCCCCGAGTATATCCAATACGGTCTGCGCATACCTCACAAAGGCAGCGTCAGTCGCGGTCTGCCCATCTCCACGGAGAATTTTCACCCCCGAATCCGGGTAGTCAACGCCAGTACCGGAGAGGTTCTTCGCCGGAACCAGTTGGGACAGTACCCTTTCAGTCCACGACTGACGCTTGTGGTCGCTATTAAGTTGGTTCTTCAACGTCGTCCGGATACGATCTCTATCATTCGCAGACCACAACTCCCTACGAAGTCCCGCACGGAACAGGGGGAGCTGCGTCGATCCGAGAGTAGTATTCCGTAGCCGCTTGGATAGCGTCGGACATGTCTAAGCACATCTCGACTCCCCTGTCAGCAGCTTCGCAAACATCCTCAGCCTGCGATTTCGATAATCTCTCGTTGGGATACTGCGGGGTAGAGACTTCCGCCAACTCAGCTGGCGTGTACCAGTCCGGGTACTCATTGGCGTCAGTAGATTTACTACCAGTCGACGTACTGACTGATGTAACCACGCCGCCCCCACCGTCAGGGGTGGCTTCTTCCGCGATCTCACCGTCACCAGAGCTGTCTTTCTTTTTTCTCAGAGAATCAGGGTGGCCCCTTCTTTCCGAAGTGCCCGTATCTCAGCAAGAATCTCCGCGTTCGTCGCCGCCGCGAGTTCTGAATCTCGGGTACGCACATACCCGAGCATGAGAGATTCGACAGTTCGGCCCAACTCGCCGCGCAGCTTCCCGTTCTCTTCCCGCACTGCGTCGCGGAAGCGGTCGCACACGTCAGCGTCCACTTTGACGCTAAAGGTCGTAGTGTCGGTCATTACTGTATATCACGTTATACAACTCCAAGTAATATAAGTGGCGTGCGTAATACTACCATCAGTAAGATAATCAGATAACAAACCAAATAACTCAAATCAGAAATGTAAACTACGACAAAATAACAATAAATAAACAAAATTATTAAATTGGTTAGTCCCTAACAGGGCCGTAGGCCACACGGTGTGTGGCAAGCGTCGGTGTTTACCCGACGCGCCGCACCCACACCGCCGCTCGCCACCGCTCGCGCCGGTTTCGGGTAACCGCGCGTCGGCTGTTGACACCGCGCTTCTACCGCTCTACCGACCGCGTGAGAGGGGCACCCCCTCTCTGCGTGAAAAAAAGAGACATCAGCACTCTCGTCAGTGTCGACGGTGAGTGCGTGAGAAGCGCCGCGTCACTGCCGTACACCCTCTCCACCTATTTACACCTCTCCCGCGGGGTTACTGTATCCACCGCGTAGTTGTCGACGTGTCCGGGGGACGACACCGGTACGACGACATACCGCGGGTATCGGTGTCTCTCTCCGGAAGCGTCTGTCGATGACCACAGAGAGATCGTGTGTCAAGATGGCCGCTATACATGTGCGGGACGCAAGTTATATTCCGGTTTGACGGCCAGCCGTCTCATGGGCAGTCGGTGGGGCCGTTTCCTGCTAGCCCGTTGACGCTGACAACGACTGGTTCGTACGCACACGTCGAGGTAGGAATGGGATGGGCGATGAACGGCTGCTGGCCACCGGGAATGAGGCAGCGTCAGCGCAGAAAAGCTCAGCGTGGAGTCGGCCGTATGCGTGCTTAACGCGCTGGCGGGGCAGATGTCGCGCTCGGAGTCAGTTCGGGGGTGGGGGCTTGCCGTGTGTGTTACAGAAGTTCCCGTCTGTCTCGCACTCCTCACGCGCTCACAAGCACGATAGTTGTTGTTTTCTGTCATAGAGGGGTAAGAATTTCAGACAGATGGATAGTCGAGTTGGAGAACAACTCGCTCACATTCTCCGGCTTGCCCCTGATTTCGGGTCGAACTGCTGCGAGAGCCCGAAGGTACTAGACGGATTGGCAGCAGAACTCGACTATGGTCAGAGTAGACGATTCGGGGGAGGTCACGAAGTGCTGGCTCGAGCCTGAGGAACTCTCCCTACTCGAGGAGGCAGCAGCCCGTGCTGACTGGCAGCGAGAGATCGCGATGATGCTCATGGGACGGTGTGGCCTCCGAGCGGACGAGGTGAACTACCCCGGCGATGCCGAACTCCGGAGGTCGGGGAAAGGCGACTGCTGGTTCGTCGAAGTCCGCGGGAAGAACACGCAGGGCGGAGACCCCAAACTCCGCGACGTATGGATGTCCGATGACGTGCAGGCGGTTATCCGACGGTTCTCCCGTGAACGCGACCGCGAGACGGGTGAGGCGTGGGTACAGGCGTCTAATTCAAGTGTCCGCCGATGGGTGAAGGAATCCGCAAAGGAGGTCGCACAGGATGCCTCGCAGCCAGACCGCTGGCGACACGTGTCCAGCCACGACCTGCGACGGTCGTGGGCGACGTACCATCTTGTAGAACGGCAGGTGGATGTTCGGACGATGATGTCTATTGGGGGATGGAGCGATTACTCGGCTATTGAGCCTTACCTCGCGGAGCCGACTGAAAGACACATAGGAGCCACAATGCGTGGGTAAGGGTTTCCGCCTGCTGATAGATTAGACCAGTCGTGCTGAACACCCTCTCTATTCAATAGCGGTCTCGCCACATACTCATCATCTGCCAGTAGTGGCGTGCGAGATACAGAGGGTGTATTCAGCAGTTCGGCGCTGTCTTATTGCTACCCCCGAACGCTTAATGTTACTATGTCGGTGAGCGGAACGGTTTATTTGTCGAGTCTCCGTGTTGTAGATATGAGCAGCGGAGATGACGCTGAGTTCAGCGATGAGGAGATACGCGGCTACATGAATGATGTCGTCATTCTCATGTCTGGGTTCCTGCTGGTCATCGCTGTCGCTATCCTGTCGGTTGAACTTCTGCTTGGCCCACTCATCGCAGGTGTGATACCTGCGTTCTCGGGGAGTATCATCGACTGCACGTGGACTGGGACTGAATCCGTCTGTACCGGTGGGGTTGGGCCGCAAGCCGCTCTTGCCGTCGCTGTCGGGCTTCCCTTGACCATCATTTGGCTGAACACGTATCAGAACCGAATTCGCCCACTACTTGCTCGGCGAGGCATCGTACCGTAAGCAAAGCACCGAGGACGACCATCGGTTTCACAGACTCCACGCTCGCTCAGACGGGTGCCCGCGACCGACTCGCGCCCTGTATCTTGCACGCACTCTCTGTCAATTTCTGAGGATTTCAACAGAGCCTGACGCACTGTGCGTGTTCGCTGGCGCGATTCAACTGGTTTCCGTGAGACATCGCCTCCGAGAATCCTACGCAACAATTGACCTCCAAATTGAGTACACTGTGTTGCGTAGGAACAACAGCCCCCGTGACCTGAGTCAAGCGCTCGATCGGGGGGAACTCGGGGGACGGTATGGCTCGGGGACGACCACATCGGGTCCGTGTTCGTCCTCGATGATAGCGACGACAGTCGAACCGCCGTTGCGGACTCGCGGTGGGCCCCACTCGATTTGCACTGTGTCGCCGACGGCAATGTCGTTCTCAACCGTCCACAGGTATGGTACTTCGAGGACGTACTTCGCTCGCCCCCGATATTCCGTATAGGGTTCGCCGTCGGTTTCGAGTTCGCCGTGGTGGATGGTCGTGATGGTCCCGTCGGCGTCGATGAAGATGATATCGATGGGGAAGGTCATATCTCGCATGACGTAGGCACGCTCTTTCTCCTGTTTGTGGCGGAAGAACATCCCGTGGCCGGGGTCGAGCGACTCGGTTTCTGAGAGCCCGATGGCCAGTTCGCGCCACGTCGCGGCGACGGGGCCCTCGACAAATTCGAGGTAGCCACCATTTTCGTCGTAGATGGTCGCTGTCGCGTAGTTCGGCGACGTCAGATCAGAGTACATCGTGAATCCGACCCAGCCGACCATCGGCGCGAAGACGATGATGAGGACGGCGAGAACTCGGCGGTCTGTGAGGCGGTCGATGATTCGGCGGGCGGGCGTGTCTTCAGGGAATACCGGGAGATCGGTCGGGTCGATGACCTCCTCATCCACCGCCGTGTGCCCCGGTCGGTGCTGGTCTTCGTGATCGTGATTGTCGGTGTCTGTGCGGTCTGGAGTGTTTGAATTTGAGTCTGTAGTCATGGAGGTGAGACGGTCAGAGGAGAATCCATGCGAGCGTGCTGAACACGTTGCCGCCGATACTCGCCCCGACGAGCGTGAGGCCGATGACGATACCCCGCCGCCCTCGGGCATTGGCGAGCGAGTCGCGGCTGCCGAACGCCCACCAGGTCATCCCGATGATGAAGACGGCGAGGCCTAGTGCTTCAAGTGCGAGACTGAGGGCAGTTGCGAGTTGTGAGATCGAGCTTGCGTGTGAACCCGTGACCGCGCCGTATGGCCAGCCGGCGGGGAGGAATCGAGACCCCAAGATAAACACGAGGACGTCGTAGAGGAGGTCGAGGCCTGTGATGGCGACGAACCCGCTTGCGCCGCCGACAGCCATCCCCCGGTAGCGGTCCATCGAGCGGGCGTTCTTTGAGCCGTAGAACCATCCGATCACGCCGACTACGAGTGCGATGAGCATCCCGTAGCGCCCGAGTACCTCTGCGATCTGGTAGATCCGGAGGAAGGGCTCGACGAAGCCGCCGACGCTACTCATGCTTTCTTCCCTCCGCCGCGTTTGGTCGTGCGGCGGCGCATTCGCACGTACCAGAACGCGAAGATACCGAGGGCAAGCCACTCGACGAAGATGAGGGTGTTATTGATCGCCCCGGAGATGTACTCGCCGACGGTGCCGGCGGCTACGAAGGCAACGTCTCCCGGTGGAAGGAGATAGAGGATGCTGTCACCCTTGTAGTATGGGTTGTCCGGGCCGGTGTCCCATACATCGCCGTCGTACCTGGCTCGGAGGGTCATCCCGTCCCACGTAACTGAGGCACGCCCCTCAGAGTCGGTGGTGACGGTCCAGTTCGTTCCGTCTGCTTGGGTGACGGTGATGGTCTTGTTGTCGAGGAAGTTGCTGTTCGTATCGGTCAAGATGAGTGTGCCCTCGTGCCCTTCGCCGGTGGGTGAGCGATCTATCTCCATCAGCCGAAGGACGGTTGGAGAGTAGGGTTTAGTGGAGACGTTGAGTTGGTCGTCGAGACTGCCTCCGAAGGGGTTGTCGGCAGTCGCCGTGGCCGTCTCGCCAGTTTCGAGGTCGTTGGAATTGAGGGTCACGACGTACTGCGTGTAGAGTTCGGTTGGTGCGTCGTTGTCCGTGTCGCTGACACCGGCAGGGAGCGGTGCTCCACCGGGTCGAGCTGCGACTTGCGTATCGACCGTTCGGAGGTAGCCCCAGCGTTGGGTTTCGACGGAGTCCTGTTGACGTGGGAACTCCATCGTGACGTTGGCGACGCTCGTTTGATAGTGGTAGATGGCTGGCCAGCGGTCGCCTTGTGTGTGGGTTACGTCGTGTATGTTCGACCCGCTTGCCGTCCGGACTTCGACCGCGTCGTTCCGCGAGACGCCGTAGAAGCGCCACGGCGAGTCGATATTGACGACTTTCCCGTTGACGTCAACCTGAATCTGTCTCCACGGGTCGTGGGGAAGGTCCTGGTCGCCCGTCCACGTGATGAGCAGTCGGTCGTCGCCTTCACCGTCAATGTGAACGACGCTGATGTTGAGATTGGGCGAATCGAAGTCGGTGATCGTCACGGGGACGCTGTATTGTGTCGTGTGAGTGTACGTGCTCGTACTGGATTTCGACCATTCGTTGCACCGCGAACTCGTGATGCCCCAGCGACTTTCGACCTCGCTGGTCACCCGGAGCGTGGCGGTGAGGGTGTATTCCCCTCGGGGGTATTCGAGGGGCATACTCGACGGGTCTTCGATAGCAATCCAGGTTGTGTCACCGAATTTCGCCCAGTCGGATTCACCGCTGAATCCGGGGCGGTCGAGCTGGACAGAGGTGACTTCCGCACTAGAGTTGATGAGTTCGTACTCGGCCCACTTCGTCCGGTCGTAGTAGTGCCAGTGGGTACTCTTGTGCGTGTGCGTAGAGTTATCGTGGGTGTGCGTTCGGCGGTGGATGTGCTTTATCTTACACTGGTCATCGTAGCTGTAGTCTGGCGGTGCGATGGCTCGGTGGTCGAACGGGACGTAGGCTCCCCGCGTGGGGGTTCCGCCCACGACGTAACTATCGCGATACCAGACGCCACCGAAGACGTAGTTGATGCCGACCCACGCATCGCGGACGGTGTCGAAGTTCGACTGCCCCCACTGTCGGGACATACTCGCGCCATCGCTGGTCGGATAGAGTTCTCGACCATTCACCGTCGGGATGGCGACGCGGTCGGAGTCTTGGGCGTACCGCGAATACTGGCCGGCGGCGTGGAGGTTTCGGTCTATCGTGTTCGAGTAGTACGCAGTGTGGATGAGCGCTTCCTCTGGGTTTGCCACGTAGAGTTCCTCCGCATTACGGTCCCACCTGACCTCGGCATTATAGACGGGTTGCCATTCACCGTATTGGCTGGTGACGCGGACGAACCACTTTCCGTCGGTGCTCGTCGGGCCGTCATAGGTGTTGTTGCCGTGGACGAGGAGGAACTGCGTCTCCTGGTAGGAGGTGATATCGGCATAGCGCGTCCACCGATCTTGATACGGAACGGCTTGAAAATCGCTGAGGTCTCTGATGTAGACGTCTTGCGTCGCGACGTATCGGAGTGTCTGTGAGGGTGATTGCGATTTGGCTTGGAGCTCGACCGGCCCATATGGATAGTCGTTCTCGAAGTAGCCGTTGTAGGAGATGTCACTCGGGTCGACGTCGTCGTCATTGTTCGCGAGGATACGGTAGGTATCGTCGTAGGACTTCTCGACACCGGGGTCTGGGGACGGGATTGCGGTGATAGCCCCCAGGCCAGCGGCGACGACGCTGACGGACGCGAGCAGGAGCGATCCCACGAGCGCTATCGTAATGCACGCGTGGATGTGCTGTGCGTACCGCCCGTCGGTGCGCTTGGGCCGGGGGAGACTGAGACATCGCTCGGAGAGTCCGGTTCGGAATGCGCGACCAGCCGACGTGACACGCCCTCCCAGCGTGGTGTCGTCCTGGTGCGCTCCGGTCCCAGTCCCGGTCTCGGTCTTTGACTCGTCCTCGGTCTCGGGGTCGACCCGTTGACTGTCAGTATCGGCCCCCTTCCGGGGGAAGTCAGCCTGAGAGGACATGGTCAAGCAGGCGGATGAAGACGGGGAAGGCGAAGCCGATAATCGAGATGACGATGCCTGTAGTCGCCATCATGAATCCGCGCCGTCGGTTGTTCAGAGAGGGGCTGATGAAGTACGCGATGATGCCGACAATCATCGTGATGAGGCCACTCCATTTGAGGAGGGTTCCGACCCAGCCGGGGACCCTGATTGCATCTTTCAAATCGGCAACGAGCGTGCTGAGGTCCGTGCCGGATTGTAAGGGAAGGATCGAAGCTCGCTGTGCATCCGGGGTCGAAAGGAGTGCGTCCGAGTAGAGTACTTGTGCACGCGTGAGCGTCTGTATGAGGTTGAGGTTATTGCCGAGTCGAAACCCGGATCCAAAGCCGAATCCGGGAGGTTGGAGCGGGCTGCAAGCTGCTCGAAGCGACGGGGCGACCGAGGAGGCCACGTCGATGGCTGTGCTGGGTAGTGAGAGAGGCCCGGCGAGGATGAGCCACCGGCTGGCGACATCGATGGCCTCTGGCTGTAGTGCTATCATGGGGAGGGTGTTCTCTCCACGCACCGTCTGGTGTAGCGACGGTGGTGTTTGGTACAGCACGGGAGGCCATCTGCGGCTAAATACCCTCCTCGGTCACATCGGATGTGGTGCTACAGGGACCACATTGAATGTAGAAATGTGGGCGTGAAAACATCTTAGGGTCGGCTGGCTTACGGATGCCGATGGAAAATCCCGGTCATAACCAGTCGGTCGCTCACAATTCGAGCGACTGCCCGCCCACCCGAAATGGGCGCGAGTCTGCGGAGCGTCTCGAGACGCCCGGTGGGACTCGCGACGCTCCGGCGAGCGCCATCCGGGACTCTGTCCACAATCCAAACAACGGGAACACCCTCCTATGCCTGAAATCCAAGTTGATTGGCACTCTCAACAGGAGGCCGACCGCCTACGCGATCTCCGTGACCGACACGGGATGGTGTGGCGCGGCGTCCTACTCGAGGGGGCTAAACACGCAGAAAGTGTAGATTTGCTTAAGGCGCTCACAGAGCTCCACCCAGCACTCGCGACAACGCTCCCCAACCCGACCGGGGACGGCGCGGCCCCGAGCCGGTCGGAGCTGACCGAGGAGTTGCGAGAGCAGATTCGTGAGCAACAGCGCATCCGAGCGACGGCAGAGATCCCACTCTCTGCGTTCGATGATGAAACGGACGCCAACACGCAACGACAGCGTGAGGGCAACATCGAGAGCGACCCTACTCCCGAAGTAGCGGGCGTGGAGGCACAGCCGTCGCGTGTTGATACCGACCGAACGCGGGCGTACAAGCAGTGGGACGTACAGGAAGCCCGTGCCCTCGAAGACGGCGAGGTACTCCATCTCGATGCACACGCGGACGTGGGGGATGTGCTTCGCCACGAAGGGCAAGAGGCCGACCACCCTGATGACGAACTCGAGGAGTGGGAAGTCTATGACGACCATCTGTACGATTATAGCGGGGACTACTGATGGCGGGGAGTACCCGGATCAGAATCACGTCCCAGGAGGAGTACGAATGGCTCGACTCCGTTCGTGTAAAGTACGGACTCACCTGGCGTGGGATGCTGTTGAAGGCCGAGCAGCGGTTGCTCGCCGCCGAACGTCACTGGCCGGAAGAGTTCCAGACACCAGAGCACCTCCGCGCGGGCGGCGTCGCCGGCGTTGCGAGTGACACCGGTGGTGACAGGGACGCGTCGGCAGAGACCGACGAGGTGGTTGGATGAGCAAGGACGTCCCGATGGCGTCGCATTTGCTTTCCTCGAAAGTGTTCGGTGTCTCGGCCCGGAAGCTTGCCGAGTCGTTGGGTCCGCCGCTCATCGTCCCAATCATCCTCTACGCGATTGGATTACCGCTCCTGGTCACGGCGCCGTTCGTGATTCTCGGGGCCATCGCTGGACTCGTTATCTACACACGGACGCCGGAGGGACAACGCCCGATTCGGTATGCAGCAGCGATGGTTCGCCACTTCCGAGGGCGGACAGAGTACCTCTGGAAGCCCCCCGAGGCTGGCGACCACGATATCGCTTCGCGTGAGCCCTTCGAGGGCTGGATCACGGAGCGGCCAGACCCGGCTGGGAGTGGCAGTGTGAGTGAGAACGAGGGCGGGAACGAGAGTTACCGCTCGGATACTGTGGACAGAGAATTGACGGTGAATACGGATTCGGATGCGGATGCTGGGCCCGCTTCGGAGTGCCCCGCTGTGACGACAACGCTCGGAGAGACATACAATGACTGAATACGAAGACGCCGGTTCGACGCTGGACCTCATGGACTTCAAGAATGTCCGTGACGGCGGTGTCGTAGAAACGCCAACGACGTACGCGATGCTCATGCGGGTCCAGCCCCGCGAGTGGCTCATCCTCTCGGAGGAACGCCGGGAGAGCCTCTACCTGTCGTTCATGACGTTCCTTCGCGGGCTACAGTTCCCGACGCAGATTCTCTCGGTGACGACTGCGTACGACCCTGAGCCCTACCTGGGACGTTTTGAGAACGTCGACCGCCCGCTCATCGGGACGAGCGAGGATGGGGGTGACGAAGAGGACGCGCTCGACGAGTCGCCGCTGATGGATTACGGGCGACAGTATCACGCTGAGTGGCTGCGGAACGTCGTCGACGTCGCGGAGATTCGTGACCGCGATTTCTACGTCGCGGTCTCGGTCGCGAAGGATGGAGAGGCCGACGATGGCGTCATGGCCCAACTTCGTGGGTTCCTGCCGGGTGGGAACGATGTCGAGACAGACAGCGAAACGGAAGCCGCGTGTCTCGAAGAAGTGAAAGCCCGCGCCCAGCGTGTGGCCTCGAAACTCCCGCAAACGCAGGTGAAAACAGAACTGCTCGACACGCGAGCGTCTGTCTTGGAAGTCCTCTATGAGGTCTATCACGGACAGAAGCCACCGATCTCGTTCACGCAGGGTAACTACACGCGCCCGGACGACCGCGCTCAGGAAGTTGCTGACGCGGCCTACGATGTCGAGGCGGCGGCCCAGGCGGAAGCGAACGAGGATGGCGACTTCGAGTTTGACCGTATCTCCGAGGAGTACCCCGAGATTGAGATTGAGTCGGATGCCGACCCCCTCGCGGCCGTCGGTGATGGTGGCTATGCCCACCCCGACTTCGTCGAACGGGTGGCGAGCTCGCGTATCCTTCGCTGGTACGCACGGAATATCGGGCCGGTTGGCCACGGTCCCCGCCCGGTCGTCCCGCGAGCCATCTACGCGGGAGTCAGCGTCGGCCTGCTGAGTTTCCTCCTCGGGGCCGTGGCGCTGGGGGGATTCGTGTGGTCGATGGAAGTTCCCCAACGCGGGTCGGACATCTACTGGCTGGCTCGAATGGCCTCGTTCGCGACCGGTGCGGTGAGCCTCCCTGCCTTCCTGTTGAGCCTCGTCGTTCTCTTCCCTTCGGGACGAAAGACGAAGGCGCTCTCGCTGGTCGGCCTCGGCGTGGTCGGCTATGCGATCAGCCTGTTCCTTGAGGCGTACCCCTATGAGTGGGACTCGAATGCGGCTGTGACGACGCTCACGGTCGAAGTGTACGCGGCTGGACTGGCCGCGTTACTGCTCTGTGTCGCCCTCGCAGTGCGGTCCCGGCAGAAGGTGGACCTCTCGAATCTCACCACGCTGCCTGTCGGTGGCGTCGACGGCGAGATGGACCTTGACCCTCTCACCGACGGCGGCTGTACAGAGTTAGACACTGACGAAACGAACGGCGACGCGGTTGCTGACGACCCGCTCACGGCGGCAGACGCGGACACGGACACGGACGCGGAAGTGGACACGACGGACGAGCGAAACGAGGCAGACCAATGAATCCCCTACACAGACTCCTCGGGCGAGACAGTACCGAGGATGACGAGACTGAACGGATCCCGATTGACGACCTCACGGGCGAGGAGACGCAACTCTCACTCGAGTATCTGAATCTGCTCGACCGGGACGCAACTCGGAAGAACATCGAGTGGGCGGCCTACCAGTTACAGGCTGAAGAACTCCCGTTGGTCTCAGCCATCGAATCCTCGAAGAGCGCGGGAAACTCGACAAGAAGCTCGTCGCGCCCCGTGCGATGGAGCGCCACCCCGAGTTCCAGATTCGCAACGAGAAGGTGACGCAGATTATGACCGTCACGGGCTTTCCCCGGAAGGTCAATCTCGGCTGGCTCGTCCCGCTGACGATTGCGGACGTCGACCTCCGACTGTCGTTCCACATCACGCCGCGTAACCCCGCGAAGACTCGCCAACAACTCCAGCGACGCTACACGCAAACGACGACGTCGCTGGCGCTCAAGAGTCGCAAAGGCCGGACGGACACTCACCAAGACGAACTCGAACGCGAAGACCTCCTGCGCATCCTTCAGGACGTGGTTCGGGGGACGACGAAGGTGTACGACATCGCGATCTACATGGAGTTGATCGCGGATTCCCACGAGGAACTCGACGAGATGCGCGAGCGCGTCGACACCATCCTCGCCGAACAGGACGTCGAGACGACCGTCCTTCGCCACCAGCAAATCGAGGGTAACGGGACGATTGTCCCGCTCGCGACGGACACTATCAAGAACGTCCACCCGATTCAGTTGGAAGCGCTGGCGACGCTGTTCAACCTCGTCGAGCCGCCGATTTACGACGCGGACGGCATCATGATGGGGTTCGACGACACGAGTCGGCCGGTCATCATCGACCGCTATGCACACTCCGGGTACGGAATGGTCATCTCGGGGAAGACGGGGTCGGGGAAGTCCTACGCCCGGAAGCTCGAGATTTACCGCCGCTTGCTGGCTGACCCGACAGTCCAGTGTGTACTTTTCGACCCAGCGGGTGACGACTATCCGTTCTTCGCGGAGAAGCTGCGCGGGAAGTCATTCGCTTCGGCGGCGCACAGAAGGTGAACCCGATGGATATCGAACCGCCGTCGGGCGACCTCGGTGCGGCCGAGGATACCTACCCACTGACGGTTCGCTCGGTCGTGGAGATGCTGAACACGCACTACGAAGACCGGGGCGGCCTCCCCGCTGCGGAAGAGGGAATGCTGATCCAGGCGGTCCACTACGCGTATCTCTCGAAGGGGATTGTCCTCGGTGAGTACGAGACGTACGCGAACGAATCGCCTATCATCGACGATCTCATCCGGGGCGTCGAGGTCATCACTCACGGTGGTTATGAGGCGGCGCTCGAGGAGGGCCTCGTCGACGAGGCCGAGTTCGAGCACTTCTGTGAGATGGGCGTGCTCTCTGAGGAGGGCGAGCCAATCACGGACGCCGGGATTTCGGTCCCGATGGCGGTGTTCACGCCCTCGGAAAAGCACCAGGAGGTCGCGAAGTCCCTGGAACCCAAATTTGAGTCGTTCAAGCCAGGCGGTATCAACTACAACTTGAACGGGACGACGAACCTCGAGTTGAACTCGCGGCTGGTCGTGATGGACATGAGTTCCTTCGCAGACACGGGCGAGATGCCGCTCATCCTCCACGCGATGTTGCAGTGGGCGTACCTCGAGGCCAAGCGGTCGCCGAATCGCTTCGACGTGACGTTCGACGAGGCCCACTATCTGTTGGGTCGGGAGTCGACGCGGGATCTCATCAACCTCTTCATCCGCCACGCCAGGCACTACGATGCCGGGCTGACGCTGATGAGTCAGACCGCACACGAGTTCCTGCGGACGGAAGAGCGCCGCGAGATTTACGAGAACTGTGACATCAAGATGCTGTTCTATGCGCAGTCGGTCTCGGACGCGACGAAGGAGTACTTCGACCTCTCGCCGGCTGAAGTGAAGTACCTACAGTCAGCCCCGCGAGGGCAGGAATCCGGGTACTCTGGCTGTCTGTTGTCGACGACGAAACACGGTCGTCGCCGGCTCGAGGTTCACTCTGGTGACTTTGAGCACTACATGATCGACAACAACCTCGACCCGTGGACGTACATCGAGGAGCGCGAGGGAACGCGCCGTCCCGAAGATGCCGGGTCGGTCGAGTCCGAGCTGGACCTGACTGATATGCCGGATATCACGAACCGCGAGTTGGATATGCAACTCACTGGTGAGTTCGCACAAGACCGGGCCGCATCGGAACCGTCGCCGGGGTCGGACTCCGTCGATGGCTCTGTATCAGATGTCCCGGCGTCTGGTGAGCGCTGATGGACCCCACGCTGCTGGCTCTGATGGTTCCGCAGCTCGCGGTGGGGTCGTTGGTGCCGCTCCAGTTGCTCGGTCCCGATTCGGTCGCAGAGGCAATCTGGGGATGGCTCATTGATACGCTCAATTCGGCAGCGTCGGAGATGTCGTCGGCGCTCACTGACGAGCTCCTCAAGGGCCTACTGAAGGTCCCGAACCCACACGGTTCGACGGCGGCGAACGGAGCGTGGACTGGGATATTCGAGATTTCACCAGCCTTGCTCCCGATCATGATCGCGTTGGCGCTCATCGCGTGGCCGTTCAGTGAGGACCGGGAGTCCGGGTTGATGGACCTCGTGGTCCGGACGGTGATGGTGCTGTTGTTCATCGGGGTTTCCCAGCCTGCCTGGGGATTCGCGATTGACGCGACGAACGCCGTCACGATGGCGATTCTGAACCTCGACCCCGACCCGGGGTGGCGAACTATGGGTACGGAAACGGTCTCGTCGGCGCACCCACGACGTTCGCCACGTGGACGCTGAAGTTCATCGTCTCGATAGTCGCCGCGATTCTTGCGGTGCTGTCGCTCCTACTGGCGTTGTTCTTCCTGCTACTGCGCTGGTTCATGATTTGGATGGCCTACATCGGGACACCGTTTTTCGCGGTCGTCTGGTTCGTGGGCCGTGGTCCCTTCAAGTCGGTGGGGAGCGTCGGAGCGACGTTCATGCGGATGGGCGTCTTCGCGCTGTTAGCCGGCCCGATTATCGCTATCATCGTGTTGGCCTTCCAAGTCATCGAACACGGTGGTATCCTCCAGGCCACGGGCGGGAGTTCCGAGAGCGCCGGGGCGATGATTCAGAATGTCGCTGGCGAAACCGGCCTGATCTTCGCCGAACTCGCGTTGATGTTGCTCTTCCCAGTCGTGCTCATCGTGGCGATCTGGAAGCTCATCTCGTGGGCGGGCCAGCCCATCGGGGTTGGTGAGGCGGCGGCAGTCGCGACGATGGCTGTCACGGCCGCTGTCGGCGGCGCCGTCGCTGGCGCGACCGGTGGTGCGGCTGCTGGTGGGTCCGGCGGTGCGGCCTCCGGTGGCGCATCAGGCGGTGCATCGAGCGGTAGCGCCGCTGGCGGTTCGAGTGCGGCGGCCTCGGGCTCGGGAGCGAGCGCGGGGACTGCCGGGAGTGCGAACGTCGGGGCCGGCGGGTCCGGCCTCTCGAGCCGCATGACAGCGCGGGCGAAAGGCGCTGTCAGCAGCGTCAAGCAGAGCGCACACCAGCAGGCGACGAAACGTATCGGCCACTATGGAACGTCGGGGAAGTTGGATTCGGCACAGGCCTCGTTGTCTGAGGCGCAAACCGATCACAAAACCGCGTCGTCACAGGCGAGGTTCATCCAGAACGCGATGGTGAACGAGGAAATGGACATGGCCGAGGCCAAGAAACAGGGCTTCCTCGACGCCGAGCCGATGGAGAACCAGATGCCGGAGTTCAAGACCGACCCCGATACCCTCGACCGGAAGATGACGTATATGGGGACGGATGGAGCGAGTCGGTCGGTCAACCTCTCGCGGAAGTTCCGGGCGGCCAAGGCCGACCAGCAGGATGCCAGCGAGCGCATCACGACCGCCGAGAGCGACATCGCGAAGAACGCTGCACGGAACCGCCGTGTGGAGACCGGCAAGAAGGGGGTGAGAACCGGGAAGAAAGCAGGGACGATCACGGCGAAGACTGGCGCGGCCGCGATGATTGGCGGGGTTGGTGGCAACTCCTACCTCGCGTATTCCGCGGGCCGCCGGGCTGGTGGGCCGATGATCGGCTCGAATGGCTCGGAGTTCGGGAAAGCAGCGGGCGGCCAGAGCAAGCCACCCAAGCCCGACGATGGAAACGGGCCGGAGGTATAGATTCAGCACTGAGTCGAGAGGGCTCTGAGCCGCTCTGTCTTCGCTCTCGCGGAGATTTAAATACGGGTATGGGGCTAAGAGGTGTGTGATTCAGAGGGACCGTCCCGCGATGCTGTGAGGGCCACAGACGGACCGTGGATTCATCTCGCGTAATCGCAGTCGGCCCTCTCGTCGATTTACACCATACAAAATCGCATCACCTCCGACCCCGCCTTCGGGCGACGCATGGCCACTCACCCATCGACATCACCAACAACAAACCATGTCACCACCATATTACGGGGACCTCGCCACTGGAACTGTGGCAATCATCATCCTCGACCTTGCATACGTCTACGTCCGCCCCCGCTTACCGACCCCCGACGGCGGTCGTCGCGAGCGCGCACTCGAAGCGGCCATCGTCGCACTTCTCGTCTCGGGCTGGGGATTGCTCGCGTATCCGGCTTTGTTCACTCCAGCGTGGCACGGAGCAGCGGGAATCGCGATGTACGGACTTCTCACGGTCCCTATCGTGGGCGTCCTCTTCTTCCTCGGGAAGCCGCTCATCCCGCCGATTGGAGCTGGCGGTGTAGTATTCATCCTGATGGTGATCGGACTCGCATTCCTGAATATGCTCCTCCCGGGGACCAACGGGGGGAGAGAGCTCTCGAATCTCCTGTCCGCACCGTTCCTGCTCGCTATCCCGGTTGGCCTCTTCATCGGCGTGTACGTTGTAGGGATCCTCCAACAGGAGATTGCTGAGGACGACGAGCCAGAGTATGACCCAATCGGCTTCGCAGGGGGACCGACCTCTGAGACGCCGGACCCGAACAGCACGGGCAGTCCGTCCTCGAACACCTCTCCCTCGTCCCACACGCCGAATCCGCCGAAGCGCGTCTCGATTGACGAAGTCCCACAAGACCTTCGAGAACAATTCCAGCTCGGGGATTCGTCTCCCACAGAACGAATTCCGCTGGAGGAGTACCGCTATGACTGGCGATATTCAGAGACATCGTTCGACACTATCGGCGGCTACTACGACCTGAAGGACGCCCTCCACGAAGACGTGCTCAAGCCACTCCGAGCGACACAGCGAGGAGATGATCGCTACTCACGATTCGGTATCGAACCGGAGCGCGGCATCCTCCTGTATGGGCCTCCGGGGACAGGGAAGACGATGTTCGCGAGAGCGCTCGCCGGAGAACTAAACATCCCGTTCGTGGAGCTGTCGCCGGCGGACGTGACGAGTATGTGGGTCAACGAAAGCAGCGACCAGGTCAAGACGCTGTTCAGCGAGGCCGACGAGATCGGGCAGTGTATCATCTTCCTCGACGAGGCGGAACATCTCTTCGGCGCTCGCGAACACACCGCCAAGAGTGCCCACGCCGAAGACCGGAAAGTCACGAGTGAGTTCCTTGCGCAACTCACGCGGGATGACCGCGAGGCGATTGTGGTCTCGGCGACGAACCGACCGGGCGATATCGACCGGGCGATTCTCCGACCGGGTCGCCTGACGGCACACTTCGAGGTTGGCCTCCCCGACGAAGAGGCCCGCCACGCGATTCTCAAGACCCATCTCAAGGACATACCCTCGAGAGTGTCGGGCGATGAGTTCGCGGCGCTGGCCCGTCACACGGCTGGGTTGACTGGCGCTGATCTCGCCAATCTCGTCGGACAGGCTCGCCGGAGTGCGGCACACCGGGACGCGAGCGCGGTCACCCGCGAGGACTTCCCCTCAGAGGACGCTCTCGAGGAGCTGTCGGCAGAGTTAGCAGTGGCGAACGAGACGGGCGAACTCCCAGACGCCGACGACGGGTCGGATACTGAGACTACCGACTCGCCGGAAGCGAAAACGGGCGTGCGAGCGGATGATGAGGGTGATTCCGGACCCGACGGCCCTGCTCGCGGCTACCAGTAGGGAAGACGCTCTCTCACGAGGCCGGGGACTCGGAATGGCGGTGACGGGTTTTCTGTGGCGTAGCAGCGCGAGGGCGGCCAGGGGTTTGGTCCTACGCAACAACTGAACCGGCTACTGACTTCACTCTGTTGCGTAGGAATCATTGGCTCGCCGTTCCCCACCCGGCGGCTCTGTTCGCGACGTCGGGGGTCCCTCGGTTCGCATACTCCCCCACCAACCGCTGTGCAACGGTCGGTGGCAGTACGGTACTCCGGCGTGGCTGGCAACGAGGCCACGTATCGCGATGATTCGATCTCGTCGTCGACTTCACTTCGATAGAGGGTGTGTCCGCATTCGTGGCTCGTGACGCTCGGTGGAGATATGCGGGATTGTGGGGAATGGCGACGAAAACTGCCCGATTACGCCCGATTTCGCTGTCTCGTTTTATAGCGAGATAGAGCGTATAGTTGAGTGGACATGAACACCCTCCGTGAAGATGCCCAACTACTCCACGAGCAGGTGGCCCCCACCTCTCGGACGACCAAGCAGATGACTACGACGTCGACGCTCTCGAGACACTGTTCGACTCCTACGTGAACACGTATCGAGTGCCGAGAAACGCGGCCTTCGACAGCGTCCGTAACCACGTCCTCAAAGAGGCGGATGTGGATACGGAAGCGTTCTGGGCCTCACTCCGAGGCGGCGACCAGGGAACGACCGAGGAACCGCTTCCGCTCTCTGAATGCACCACCGACGGCGCATGGGTGACGGTGCGAGCGAAAATTGTCGAACTCTGGGACCCCCGTGAGGACTCGATCCACCAGGTTGGTCTGGTCGGTGACGAGAGCGGCCGGATGAAGTTCGTCGCGTGGACGAAGTCGAACCCCCCAGTCCTCGAGGAGGACACGACGTACACGTTCAAGGACGTCGTCGTCGATGAGTACGACGGCAATTACTCGCTGAAGATTAATTCGCGGAGCGAAATCATCGAGCACGCGAGGGACAGTCCGGAGGCCATCGGCACGGTCGGGACGATGACGACCGTCTATGAGGGTGTGTTCGTTGCGATACAGAGTCAGTCGGGCCTCATCAAGCGATGCACAGATCCGGAATGTACGCGCGTGATTCAGCAGGGCGAGTGTAGCGAGCACGGCCCGAACGAGGGTGAGTTCGACCTCCGAATCAAGGGCGTCCTCGACGATGGGGAGTCCGTTCAGGAGTGTCTGTTCACCGCTGGAATGACGGAAGTCGTGACGGGCATCGACCTAGAGACGGCGATGGAGATGGCGTCGGACGCGCTCGACCTCACTGTGGTTGAGCGGCGACTGACCGAGATGCTCATCGGCCGCCGATTCACGGTCGAGGGGCCGCTTCTCGGTCGGTATCTCCTTGTCGACGAGGTGACGGATTCATCGAACCGGGCGTTCGCTCAGGGCTACCACGATGCGGTTGATGACCTGCTTTCTGAGTACGGCTATTATGGGCCGGGCCTGACGGCCGAGAACATCGAGGATCTCCCGCAGACCTATGACGCGCCGGTCGCGGCAGGAGGGAACTAAGACCAATGGCAGCAGCAGACACCACCCCCCAGCAGACGGACGTACCGACTCGCGAAGTCGCCAAGCGCGTCTTCGCCGCAGAGCTGAACACGGCGACCTACACGTTCAAAACCTCACAAGATGAGCGCGCCCCGGTCTACGTTGCGCTCCCGACGGGCGAGCGGGCCAACCGCATCTGTATCGCGGGGACGGTCACGGATATCGAAGACGTCGGAGAGAGCGCAGAGTACCTCCGCGCTCGCGTCGTCGACCCGACCGGGACGTTCTGGGTGTACGCTGGCGAGTACCAGACAGACGCGCTCAAGCAACTCAAAAAGGTTCAGGCGCCGGAGTTCATCACGATCGTCGGAAAGCCACGGACCTACAAGACTGACGACGGGTCGGTGAACGTCTCGGTTGTTCCCGAAGACGTCGGCGTGATCGACCTGGAGACGCGGAACGCGTGGGTGTACGAAACAGCGGCGCGGACGCTCGAGCGCGTTCACTCTGCGCGGGAGACGTCGCCGAAAGTAGCAGCACTTGCTCGCGAACAGTACGGCCACGATGGGTCGTCGTTCGCGCACGTCGCGGCGTTCGCCCTCCAGGACCTCCTCAATGTGAGCGGTCACGACGCGATGAGCGGGACGAGTCTCGACGAAGAGGCGTTCGAGAAGCGTCTGCTTGAAGTCGAGTCTGAGGACTCGGCAGAATCCTCGGGCGGCGACGTCGACGACGCTGCGGATCTCGAGAACGAGTCGCTGTCACCGGAGGAGCTGGGGAAGCAACTCGGTGACCCATCCGGCGTCGACAGCGAATCCGACTAGTCATGTTCGGACGGCGTTCCGGAATCAACGGTCGGTTTGATGACCCGCGAGCTCACGACGGGAAGTACCCGCCGGACTGGGATGCTCGGCGGAAGGCGGTCTATGAGCGCGATAATTATACCTGCCAGCAGTGCGGGCGACGGAGTGGTCCCCACGCCGGTGATGGTGGGGTCGTGTTGCACGCTCATCACCGGCAGTCGCTTCGTGACGGTGGCTGGCATCATCTCGGGAACTTGGTGACGGTCTGCCAGTACTGCCATGACGGGATTCACGGTCACCCGACGGGGAGTGGCTACGGAGTGGGTGGGTTCAACGGGCTGCGCGTCCTTCGAGCGGCCGGTCGAGCCTTCCTGCGAGGCCTCCGGTGGGTGCTGCGATGACCGAGACGATGACCGCGATGTCCGAGAGGAAGCTGGGCGTCCTGGCACTGAGCGTCGTAGTCCTACTCGTGGGCGCGGTACTCGTCTGGTATTCGTATCAGTTCACGGTCTGTCTCCTCGACGCCGTGGGACCGAATCCACCACCGGGACGTGTGCACCGAGTATGCGCTTTTTCCTCCCGGGGATCATCGCGATAGTCGCCGGCGGTGCCGGACTCGTGTATAGTCTCGCCTCGAGATTCGCGTAGGAAGACACCACATAATCCAGATCAGGATTCTCGACTAGGCCGTGAACTGGTTCTCGCTATGTCAGGCGACGCGTGTGCCGCCAGGGAGTGGCACAGTTCGTGGGCCGGGTTCTGCCATCACGATGTCGTCATGGGGTGCTGACCGGACGGCGAAGGTACAGCCGACGACGGGGTCGAGTTCGTTCATCAGTCCCGGTTCCGTCCGGTAGTAGGCGAACGCGAGTTCTACAATCTGCTGAACCTCGGCGCGCATTAGTTGCGAGTGTATCCCGGGAAGGAGTCGGTCTTCGTCGAGCGAGGAGATCGTGAAGTCGATATCGAGGGCTTCGTCGATGTCCATGTCGGCGAACCCATATCTTGGGCGTCTGTTCTCGTTCTCGTTCCTATCCCCGGCTCCGTCGGGGTCGTCATCGGTGACGTTCTCTTGGGCTCGCTGCAAGTGGTCGTCGTCGACGCCAAACGATGAGGGCGACATTGGGTAGGGGTGTCCCGTGGCGGGGCCCTCGAACTCGGGCATCGCGATGCCGATGGCGTCGGTGAGGATCGTCTTTGCGTAGGGCCCGCTGAAGAACAGGAGGTCCTCGAGGCGGGTTCGGTCGGAGATGCGGTCGACGTCGAGGACCTCGAAGCGGTCGGCCTGTGGTGCGAGCTGGTCAAGGAGGAAGTGGCCGTCGTTGGCGGCGGAGATAGCGAGTTGAAATTCATCAAGAGCTCGAGCGACGGTGGTGACGTACTCGGGAGGGTATCCGAGGTCGGTCACGGCGTGGTAGATGTTCGTGGCGGTGACGGGAGAGTACAGCGGCGTGGTGGATGGCGAATCGGTGTCGAACGGGTCGGTTGGAACGGGGGAGGTCATCGGCGAGCGGTCTAGCCGCGTAATCGCTTATAAACCTCAGCAGGGCAGAAATCTCGAACCAGAGTGGGAAGGTGTCGGAAGAGATGTCGATCAAGGTCGGACACCCCCACCCCTTTTTCGAGTTGTAACAGAACGAGGGTGGGTAGGGGGTCACTGCCGCGTTGCGGCTCGATCAGGCTGTATTTCACGATTCCAGCCGTTACAAACACCGTATCGTCCATTTTCAAGAGCGTACTACAATAAAGGAATCTTTATGTAGTGCGGTGGCATACCACAACCGCACTAGACAATACCTACGAACGATACGTAAGCTTGCTTACGTATCCGTGAGTGGTGAGGGAATCGTGGGTTAACATCTAAGAACCGCGCTCTGACAACCTCTCCCGTTTGTCCTTAGTGTTCTCGTCGTGTTCGACAGCTTCTCTCCCCGTGTCATCGCTATCCGTTACAACTCGAAAAAGGGGTGGGGGTGTGGGTTGATTCCTCGAGGACGCTTCGTGATCTCCACCGAGTGCTGTTCGTGGTTTGCCCTGTGGTCCTGTACTCGAGGCTCGTGTGGAACTCGTTCATCCTATTCTCACCATCTGATACAATCGTCCATCGCATAATTCTCAAAACTGTGTTAGAGGCTCCCAATCCGTTACAACTCGAAAAAGGGGTGTGTCTCAATATTATATTCTTCTTTTGACAAGACGTTACAACTCGAAATAGGGGTGTGCCGGCCCGTCGACAGCGGTTCGAGCCTGGAAAAGAAGAGATAGCCGACTCAGTCACTCCATCGGTTGAATCCTCGCGTTTACAAATCGAAATCGGTGGCCTTCAGTTATTTATACTGGGGCTACAGAGGATGGAGACATGGGTGATGGATCGCCGGATATAGATCATCAGACGGAACAGTCTGGTTCTATAGACGAAGTTCCGAGAGATGGAGGGAGCAATTCTGACGGGTCCGACACCAGTCAATCTACGTTCGGTGATTCGGGGAGCGGCATCTCGATCATGGATGAACTCCAATCCGAATCTGTCGAAACCGTCTTCGAGAACAAGGATTTGGTTCGCCCCGACACCATCATCGACGAAGATCGAATCGTTGGTCGTGATGACCAGCTGAAGACCGTCATCACGAATCTAAAGCCCGCACTCCAGGGTCAGGGGATTCCGGATATGTTGTTGACCGGACCGTCTGGAACCGGGAAGTCGCTGATTATCCACGCGGTCTGTAAGAAAATCGTTGAGCTGAGCGAGGCTCAGGGAATGCGGTTCGGTGTGTTTTCGATAAACTGCGAGGGACCCGGCACCACCAGTCGCGCTGTCTATCGTCTGATCCAGGAAGCGACGATGAATATCGAGGAGGAACCTGGTGTTCCCGAAAGTGGTGTCTCGACAGACCAGAAACTCGAGCGCCTCTGGGAAATCATGCGCGAGCACTACGATGGCGTCATCTTCGTTCTCGACGAAATCGACATGCTTGATGGTCCATACTCTGAACCAGAGTACAATTCGCTTCTCTACCAGTTGTCGCGAGCTCGCGATCTCGGTCGCTTTGACGGTCCCGTCTCTGTGACTGCGATTACCAACTACGTTGATTTCATGTCTGATCTCAACAGCCGCGCAAATAGCTCGTTCAATCCTGACGAGGTTTTCTTCGAGGATTACGACGCGACCCAGCTACGACATATCCTCCGAAACCGCGAAGACGCATTCAAACAAGAAGCTCTCGCGAGAGACGTCGTTCCGCTCGTGGCTGCGTTCGGCTCGCAAACCCATGGTGATGCACGGAAGGCTATCGACCTGCTTCGGTGGTCCGGCGAATTAGCCGATAAACAGGGGGATGAACGGGTATTGGAAACCCACGTCCGGACTGCTCAGGAACGATACGACTCCGATCGCAAATTGCGACACATCGGCGGGCTGTCGACTCAAAAGAAGCTCTGTATTTTCGCCGTGGCCGCAACGGACTATTATTCAAATGTGAGTGTCGACTGGATCCCCGCTGGCCCTTCCTACAGTCTCTATCAGTACGTCTGTGATGTCCTCGATACGGACTCCTATGGCCGGGAAACCTTCGTCAACCACGTCACTGAGCAGGCAACCTACGGCATCCTCGAGTTTGACCGACGTGGTCGTGGGAGGGGCAAAGGTATCCACATGCACTTTGATCTCGCCGAGGACCCTGAGTCAATCATGGAACGAATACTGGAGGATGACCGCTTCTCAGAGTTAGAGCGCGAAGAGGAGATGATGCGATCGGTCGCCAAGTCGCAGATGAACTCGTTCCTGAACTGAAGCGCGATTGCGACTTTCCCCACCCTCCGGTGTTTACAACTCGAAATAGGGGGGTCATCGGACAATACCCTTCGATAGCCATGCCGAATGTCGCGTTACAACTCGAAATAGGGGTGTCCACCACCCTGTCCGCTGTTCTTGTGGGTGTCATCTTCGCTTACAACTCGAAATAGGGGGGTTGTCCTTCGAGCAGGCTAGCGATTCAACCCTTCCGCTGATTCTCATACCCCTTTGTTTCTACTCGACACTTTGAGCCAACGACTTCAAAACAAGAAACCAGCTTAGATGAGCTGGCAGCCACGAATTCCCTATATTTACAACTCGAAAAGGGGGTGTGTTACAACACGAAATAGGGGTGTCTGGCCACGTCCCTATCCCCTTCACAACGCGAAATAGGGGTGTGGTCAGCTCCAGTTCGTGATGCCAACCACACGAGATCCATCGAGTTCTCGTCGAATGTCGGTCCGATCCCAACCGAGCGGAGACAGTATACTCTCGACCGCTCTGACGAGCTGAACCTCGTAGTAGGAGGCGTCGTAGGCGTTGATATCTTCGTGGGCGAGGGCCACCCGGTCTCGCGAGGATTTCTCGTTGTCGACGACCACGTACTCGATATCCTGGCCCGGGTGGACTGCAAGGTCCTGATCGCGAGCTCGTTTCAGCGCTGCCACGTTCAGGGTGTTCTGTGTGTACCCCTCTAGCGGCTTAGAGACTCGATTTCGCTCGACGAGCCGATCCACTGCGACGGTCCCCGACCGCAACTCGGTGATTGCTCGTTCGAGACGCCCGAGTACCGCGTCCGGTGACCGTGTGGTATCGAGACGGTCGAGACAAGCCCGCTGGATATCCTCGATGAACGGCGAGGTCGAGCGTTGTCGGGCTTCGATGCCTCTGATCTTGAACTCCTCACTGTCCGCTTCTTTGCCGAAATACTTCGTCAACGCGCCGGAGTCGCTCTCACGCTGCGGGACGAACGCGACCCAGTCGTAGTGTGCCTCGTGTTCGAGCCGAATCTCGACTGCATCAGAAATCTCCGTCGCGAGCGTCTCGAGATCCTCGCGGCCATCATCGGCGACGTCGGGATTTGGCGTCACCCAGATGGAGTCGACGATACCGTGGACAACGCGCCAGCCACCGGCCTCCAGACGCTGTTTCGCCGTCAGCAGAATCTCGCGAGCAAACGCGTTGATCGCCTCGTGGCACTCGATACGGCCGAACTTCGCGTTGCTGAACCCTTGATAGCCGAAGCAGGCGACGAGGATCCACTTCAGCGCTCCCGACCGTCCTTCGAGTTCCGCCAGTCGGTCTTCGTTGGGGTCGTCTCGATTTCCCTCTCGACGGATTTTTGCTTTAATCTCGTCACGGGCATCGATAATCGGCTGGAGGACGTCGACGAGATAACCGCGCTCGTCGCAGATCGAGTATCCAAGGCCGGGGACGTCGTCGCGGTCGTGACAGTCACACCGGATGACATCCGGTGAGACGTTCCGCGTACAGATGATATTCGGATAGAGGCTCGAGAAATCGAGTTCGTGAACGTTCTCGTGGAGACCGACCTCGGGCGCGAAGATGAAGCCGCCACGGTCGGCATCGTGGAGCGTTCCCATCGATTTATAGAACTCGTGGCGCCAGGAGTTCCACGGCACAAGGACGCCGCGGTCGTGTGCCTCACATATCTGGATCGCTGTGAGGACGTTCCCGATTGACGCCCACGCGAGTTCCTGGACGGGCTTCTTCGAGCGCGACACGAGGTCGAGGACGCCGTCGAGGTTTGTCTCCCGTAGAAGAACGTGTTCGACTCGTCGATAATCGCACGGCCGGGCACGTTGTACCGCGCCGGAGAGTGCCCAACCCGGCCGTAGCTCGAGTACGTCGACCGCCTCGCGAGCTGCTGATAATCAACGCCCGGCCACCGACTCAACGAGAAGTCGTCGACGCCGGCGTCCGTCGCCATCTCGTAGAGCGTCGGAACAATTTCACTTGTCGAGCAGACCAAGACGTCCGGGTTGTGTACTTCAAGTGCAGTCACTACGGCCGACAGAATGTCTGACTGCGAACCAGTGACGGTGTCGCCGGCGACGGACAGCTCTCCATAGCTGTCGTTGCTCGATTCGGTCAGCGGGACGCTGAGTCGGAGTGTCGACAACTCACTCGCCGGCGTCGGATCGATGTCTTCCTCCAGGCAATACCGAAATTCCTGTGAGAAGTCGACGTTGAAACAGGCGAGATCACCGACTGGATACTCCGACAACTGGCGCGCTTGCCGGGCGAGCGAGGTGATGCGGTCGATGTGCGTAACGTCGACCGCGAGGACTGTCTCTTCGTCCCGTCGAAAGCTGGGCCGTCGTGCAACCGTCTCGGTCGCGACGACGTCCGGATGCGGGTCGTACACCGACTGGAGTGTCGTGAGATCGATGTCGGCGTCAGGATTACGAGGGGCGACGTAGAAGCGTGGCGTGTAGTCCTCGCGTTCGGTCGCGACAGCTCCGTCGGGGGTTGCCTCCCACTCGAGGACGCGCCCATCGTCGAAGAAATCGATACTGAACGGCATCGTCACGAGTTCGAGTCAGGTGGAGCAGCCTCCTGGTCATCGTTTGCTGCGACCGCGGCTTCGAGTTCATTGAGACGTTCTTCGTGGTCGTCGAGACGGGTTTCCTGTTCCAGATGGATGCTGAACAGTGCCGGTAATAGCGGATTCTGGTGGTTCAAAAGCCCGCTGGCGTCGGCGTGTTCGCGGGCGTACTCGAACAGCCGGTCAAACCGCGGTTGGTCGCGTCGCCGCAGTGCCCGTCGGAAGTCCGACCAGCGCTCCTCGATGACCCGCAGTGCATCTCGGTACGTCGGGTTCGTACGCCCCATCGCTACCGGCCTCCTGTGCCGGTCGCCGTCCACGCATCGAGCAGGGGATCCGTGGTCATCGCCAAAGTCTCACCGTCAGCTGTGACGCCTGTCCCGACGCCCTCCGGAGTCGGCGTCGACGGCGTCGGCGTTGACGGTTCCACGCCCACCTGCGAAGCGCGTGCCGCGAGCAGTTGCCTCCAGTACGCGAACGTCGTCTGGTAGTACGCACCGTCGTCGACGGGATAGACGAGCGTCTCGAAGTCCTCGCTGACGATCCGCGGCCCCATCCGGGTCTGCTTGCACTCAATGTGGTGGTCGGCGGCTGTCGCGACCGATGTCGTGAAGTCGTCGTCTCGGGTCCGGGTAATGAGCACAGGATGTCGTATCCGTCGGCGTAGGTTGCCAACCGGGCGAGTGTTCGAGCCTGCAAGGTTTTCGCGTGGGTCTCGCCGAGGCTATCGTCAGCGCGATACTGGGCGTCGACGGCCGGTGCGACGATAAGGGCGGGTGTGTGGTGGGATGCGTCCTCGTCATCACTTGGTGACCGCCGGCCGCGTGTCCCGACATCGGCGGTGGACTTCTGGAATGTCTTGTTCACTGCTGTTGAGAGATCGCGGACGGCGCCGTAGTGCTGGTAGGCGGTGAAGCCCCGTGCGACGTGGATCCTATCGAGCAACCGCTGGCTCGGGGCGATTTGCGAGAGCGTGGTCGTCGTCGCGTGGCCGTTTGCATCGACCCAGAATGAGGGTCCGTTGTGTAGGAGGAGATGGTCGAGCACGAGTGACTGCAGAATCGGAACCCCAGGGCCGCCCTCCACGTCGAGCAGCGTGATACCGTCCTCGAGCGACGGTAGCAGCATATCGTCTGTTGGTGAGTCGGCTTGGCCCGCGAGGGACTGATTGCGGTCGGCGCTCCGAGTCGGCTGGTTCACCACGAGACGGTTCGATGGAACTGTCGATTGGTCGGGCATACTCGTGTGGATGCCCACAAACCCGATAAGCCGCGGCGTGTCGCTTCCGCGTTTCAGGGAACGCGAACGGGGCGTACCCAATCAGGGTAAAGTCTCGGGAATCCTCTGTTTAGAGACTGTTTCCGAGAACGGTTCCAGAATCGAGAGCCACCTAATATTAACCAACAGTTCCACCCCTTGCATCGGAATGTTGGTTAATAGAACACGGCCGTAGAGGCTCCGATTCTCTCGCTCGGAATGTTAATGCTTGACACCACGTTGTAAGAGGTGCTCAATGAGCTATCCACGAACCTACGTCAATCACCGCGATCCGAATCATCACGAAGCAATCCACCCGACTCGAAACATCGGGAACTCTCACGTTGTTGCGGGAGAATTCCTCACCTCGCGGTTTCACGATGCTCTCCAGACCGTTCTCCACCCACTTGGGGAGTCTTTGGACACTCAAGACCAACACGCGCTCAACGATCTCGGGATCGTTCATGCCGATGGCTCGCTCAACGATATGTCTCCTATCGTCCGTCGATACGTCAAGCTCGACGAGTATTGGACTCGAACCCATCGTACTGCCCTCAACGAGTTATTCGCCGACCGACGTGCTCACGTCCTAAGCTGTTGTACGCGGTGCCTTCCTGAGTTCTCTCGACGCGCATTCGAAGTCGAAACTGGGCGGTCTGGTGCTGCACTCGATACTACCCTCGCCCCACTTCTCGAAAGTGGATTTATCTCACATAACGATGACGAGCAAACGTCCTATACCGTCGATGAACACCATGCGCTGTATCGGCCGACGGAACGACTCTTCGACGCACTTCTTGATCAAGCAGCTGTTCTCTGTGATCTTCTGCCACCGACCGAGCTCTAATCGAACGAGTCAGGGCTTTCGGACATCCAGATACGTTGAATAATTCCCCGGTCGAACCAGAGTGTATGTGTGGCCGGAACTCGCTCTTCATCGACCAGGCCGACCTTGAGGCCCGCTTCAACGCGGAGGTTGTCACGGATGGGGGCTATAGACCCCGATACAACATCGCACCTGGCGAGGACCTCTACATCATCACGAACGAAGCTTCCGACGAGATCGACGCCTACCACTGGGGATTGATCCCGTTCTGGGCGGACGAGCCCGAGGAGGGCATCATTAACGCTCGCTCCGAGACTGCCGACGAGAAGAGCGCGTTCAAGGGGGCGTGGGAATCCCGCCCCTGTCTGGTTCTCTCGTCAGGGTTCTACGAGTGGAAATCGCCGAACGGCGGGTCGAAACAGCCCTACCGGATTCACCGAGAAGACGACCCTGTCTTCGCGATGGCTGGCCTCTGGGATGTCTGGGAAGGCGACGACGAGACAATCTCGTGCGTCACGATTCTCACGACGGAGCCGAACGACTTGATGAACTCAATCCACGACCGGATGCCTGTCGTCCTCCCGCAGGACGCCGAATCCGACTGGCTCACCGCAGACCCGGCTACCCGCAAGGAACTGTGCCAGCCTTATCCGAAGGACGACCTGGGCGCCTACGAAATCTCGACGCGAGTCAACAATCCCGGCAACGACGATCCGCAAGTCATTGAACCGCTGAACACGAGCAATCAGGCCTCGGTGAGTTTGGTTCGGGATAGCTGACGGGGTCACAGTCACTGCATCGGCGACGCAGCAGCCGAATCCACGAGCGAGTATTCCCGGTCCCGACTCGTTCCCTCCGCCTTGAGGAGGTTGTACTGAGCCATCTTCGAGAGGTATGTCCGGACTGTTCGTTTCGTCCGGGGGTCGTCGGCTTCCTCCGTGTAGCGATCGTGAATTTCGCTCGGCCCGAGTGGGCCGTGCTCGCGAACGATATCGTAGACGATCCACTGGTGCGGCGTGAGCGAGTCAAGGCTCTTCTGCTTAATCTGGGCACGGGCGTCCTCGGCGGCGTTCAGGAGGATATCGTCGGTGATGCGCTCGTGGTTCTCGCGATCCGCCTTTCCGGCCGCCGTTCGTAGGATGCCGATTGCGAGCCGGGCGTCGCCGGCGGCCGCATCGGCGATCCGGTAGAGCTGGTCGTCGGTGATGATGTCCTCTTCGAGACCCCATCTTGCGCGAGCACTCAGGATGTCATACAGTTGCTTGTCGTGGTACTTGTCCATCCGGACGTGTTCGCTGGAGCGCAGGCGACTCACGAGTCGCTCGTCGACTTGGCTGAACAGCTCTTCTTCCTTGTTTGCGATGCAGATGATGGCGAACTGCGGGAGGCTGTGGAGGTCGTAAATAACGCTCGGATCTTCGAGTTGATCGACCTCGTCGAGGATAACGACGGTTCGAGGGCCGTCGTACTGCTGGAGGCGGTCGACGAGTTCGTCGTGCGGGGTCGACTGCCGGTGGATATCGATTGTCGCGCCAAGGTCGTCAAGAATCTGGTAGAGGGTGCGGAATCGGGTGTAGTTGCGCCAGCAGTTGACATAGGTCGCCTCGACGTCGAGGACCTCTTCTCGGAGACGTTCAGTGACAAACTGCGCGATGCAGGTCTTGCCAGCCCCGCTGGGACCGGTGACGATGGCGGTGTCGGCGGGTTCACCGTTCGTAATTGGTTCGAGAACGCTGGAGAGGTGATTGACTTCGGCGTCGCGATGCTCGACTTCCCGAGGGACGAACCCGGCGCGGAGCACGCGAGCATCACGAATCATCTTGATCTGTTAGACTGGTTTTCCGGCTAATACTAAAAACGTGATAGGGGTCTTTCCGGTAACAACCCGATTGATGGCTCCTTCGGCACCGAGATTACGGCGATGTCGCGTGGTTTTGTTTGTAGAAAATTCTCCTTTCCGGGAACTTCCGGAAAGCACCCTTCGTTGTGATTATCGAATGACCTGTTGTTGATGGCTAAGATTGTCGATCTTCGCCGAGATGGTCAAACTTACTGGTTCCTAGTAGTAGATTCGCCATTCTGAGGGAGTTCCACACCATCTCTCAAATTTTGATATTCGGCACATGGCACTTGTTCTTCGGTAGGTGGGTGTGATTAGTTCTGATGACAGCTTGTTCGCTCTCTCCTCGTACTATACAGACAAACTCCTGAGTTTCAGGTAGCATTATGTGGTTTAGTCGACACACTACTTAGAAGAAATGTCTCGGCTTCTCTGTGGCCCAGATGCTGTTACAGTTGATCGGACAGCGCTCAACTGGGCCGCGAACCACTCGGACGGAAATCCTGAAAGCGTCCTCTACATCGCGAATCAACCTCATCGTCTCCGAGAAATCGAAGCGCAGTGGGAAGGCGTCGGCCGGCCGCTGGAACTCACTCCGCTCACCCTCGACGAATTCGTCGACCGGTGTTACGATAGGGAAGAGATCGGCGGTGCTGCCTCACGGATGGACCAGCCAACCCGTCTCCGGCTCGTCGAACAGGCTCTCTTGGACTTACCTTCCAAGTGGTCGCTTATGGAAGGGGACGGACTGCCTCCGACTGGTCTCATCGAGCAGATTGAGGACCTCCTGAGTCTCGTCGAATTCGCCGGGCTGCTCTCACCTGAAGCTGTCCGCAACCGCCTAATTGAAGAAGGGCTAATCAATCTGAGTTCCGAACTTGAGGCCATCACCGAGCGGTTCTACGATGGACGAGAACGGCTCCCCGACGGTTCATCTATGACCCTTTGGGCAGAGCGGTACCGACGGGTAGCCAACTCCAATCCTGCTCAGTGCTTTCCACACACAGACGCGGTCATCATCGGAGGTTTCGACACGTTTTCCGTTCTCGCATCGCGCGTCGTCGAAACGATCACCGAAACCTGGCCAACGGCGGCGACCTTCCCCCGATTGACCGGAACAGCCGCTCCGAACGGCGTCGACGTCGCAACGGCCCCCGCATGGGAGTTCTTCGTCGACGACCTCGGATTCGAACCGGATACGGTCGCGGCCCGTGAGTCTCGCCCACCGGCGAACCGACGGTTAGCGTGCGCACCGTTCCGTCCTGATGCCGACACACTCTCCCTGGATGAGACGACTGCCGAAACCGTCGTCCTGTCCTCACTTCCGGGTGAAGTCCGGTATACCGGTCGGCAGGTACAGGAACTCCTGAGTGACGGTGTCAACCCAAACGACATCGGCGTGGTCGTGACTGCGCCGTCAGCGTATGCCCACTGTCTCGCCGGTGAGTTCTCTTCGCGATCCGTTCCATACGCTGTCGCTCGGGACTACGATCTGGATGGAACGTCGGTTGGTGCTGCTCTCTTGACCGCGCTGGAGCTGCTCGATGACACCGAGACGGGAATCACTGATGACCTTCGCAGTCTCTCGATAATCCGCTCGTAGAGCCGGTGCTGCCGAGTTGGGAGACCATCGATAGCGAACAGGCATACGACGCGATTGCGGACGTGGAAGAACTCAGTGACGTCGAGGAGCCGTACCGAGCGGCCATCGACGAACTTCTCGCCAAAGCAGAAACCGTCGAAGATGACGGAGGCGTCGAAGCCTACCGCCACTTCGTTGCGTGTCTCGGAATCAAGGACACCGTGGAAGATCGAACGACGACCGGGTCACAACGGGTCGTCTATCGCAGTGCTGAGCGAGTCCTCAACGCCGTCGAACGGACAGGAGACGGGGACGACCTCGAACGCGCCCGACACGCACTCGGTGCCGTCTCCGTCACCGATGATTCGACAATTCGCGATGGGCGAGTCGAAGTGCTCGGCGCGGCGGAACTCGGGATGCGGACGTTCGACCACGTGTTCGTCCTCGGGCTGACTGCGTCACACTTCCCAGGGTCTGCGAACCGACTCGCACTCGTGAACGCCGTCACCGACGCACACCCAGACTTTGCCGAAGCCGACCAAGCTCGGCGCGCTGAGTACCGTATCGCAAGCCTCGTCGCTGCCGCAGAGTCAGTCACGCTCTCGCGGCCGAAACAACAACTGGACGGGACAGAGTATATCGATGCCGGCATCCTTGCGGAATTCCGTCGAATCACCGACACTGAACCACAGCGACGAGACGAGTTCGGTCACCTCGTTGGACAGGCCCCGACCGGTCGCCGAGACAAAATTGGGGCGCGAGAAGACGCACAGCGAGCGCTCGCGACCGCCGGCGCTCGTGCTGGCCCCGAAACACTCGGCGAGTATGCGACTGCCGCGTCGTCGACCGAACTGTTCGCGGAGGCGGCCGGAAGCAGTGACTGGCTCAGTACGGAGGCAGCACCGGGGGAGGGAGTAATCGACGGGATCCAGACAGCGTCTGATCGCGGGCTTGCGCGGCCGTCAGAGCACACGGGCTGGCTCACTCCCGAGACAGCGCAGAGCCTTTCGTTCCAGCTCGACCGACTCTCGCCGACGCAGGTAGAACGATACGCCAGTTGCCCGTTCCGTTTCTACGCGAAGGAAGTCCTCGGGCTGGAGGAAGAAGACCGCGACGAGGGGCCGATCAACCGCGGACACTACGTTCACGATGTTCTGGAACGGTTCTACACGGAGCTCCGGGACGAGGTCGGGTCTCCAGTTTCGCTCACCGGGTTCGACCAAGAAGATCTGGAGACGCGACTCCTCCGCGTCGCGGTTGATGAACTACAAGCGGTCGACGACGAGTTCGACGACCGCTGGCTGTTCGAACTACTGGCTGGCCTTGGTGATGCCGACCAAAACGAGTACTACAATCGGACCGCCGTCGACGGCCGCCCCGCTGGTATCCTCGTCCGATTCATCGAAGAAGAGCTCGCGCTGTACGTCGATCCGGATGGCCGACTTCAAAACGGCCCTCTCACGGCAGCACCGGTCTGGTTCGAAACCAAACTCTCGTTCGACGTCGACGGGACTACGATTCGCGGGGTCCTCGACCGCGGCGAAACGACATCCGACGGCAGGACCATCGTCCGTGACTACAAAACGGGGTTCACCTCCTCCGAACGCGACACATTGGACGGACTCAGCTTCCAACTCCCCATCTACGCGAAGATGCTGGAGGAGAACATCGACGAGGTTACCGAGGCGGTCGGGGGCGGGTACTACCGACTCAAGGAACCCGGAACGGTGAGCAGCACCGCTGGTCAAATTGGATTTGTCGGTGATGACCCGAAGAACGCGTCTTGGCGCGGGAACTCCTACCGTGACGGATATGGTGGGACACCGATGGTCTACCAGAGTTCGGACAAGCCCAGTATCGAAACCCGGGCAGGCTTCCGCGAGTTCCTCGACGATGTCGTTCCGCAACGGCTCAGCAATATTGTCTCCGGCATCGAAGCCGGAACGTTCCACCCGACGATCAACGACCCCGACGACGCCGGATGTTCGAACTGTCCCTTCCGCGATGCCTGCGACGTCCGGTCCTATCGACGCCAACTGTTCATGGAAAATATGGAATCCGAGGGACGGGGTGCGTACGTCCCACCGATAGCTCTCGGCGTAGAATGGGCTCCTGCGGTTGAGGAGGGAGAGAACTGATGCGGCGAGACGACCTCACCAATCAGCAGGACGACGCCGTCACGGCGCTCTCACAGAACTATCCACTCACGGCCGGTGCTGGGACCGGGAAGACAACGACACTCTCATTCCGATATCTTGCGCTTCTGGAGGACCATCCTGACGCCCTCCCCGAGAACATCCTCGTGACGACGTTCACGCGAAGGGCCGCACGCGACCTCACGGAGACCGTCCGCGAACGCGTCTTGGACCGACTCGCCACCGCAGACGCGGACCACGAACGCTGGCGCAACGTTCTGAACGGGCTGGACGACGCGTACATCCACACGCTGCACGCATTCTGTCAGCGCATCCTCTCCGAACACTCAACCGCAGTCGCCGGACTTGACCCCGGATTCGACACCCTCGACGACGTCGAAGCGAGCAGACTCCAGCGGGATATCGTAGACGAACTCATCGAAGAAGAACCACGAGAGGTCGAGCTCCTGCTTGACGCGTTCTCTGAGTACTCTCTCCGCGAGGTTCTCGAGGATCTGATCGGTGAGCGGCCTGACAGCGAAGTCTGGGCGGACGTCTGGAGCGCACCCGCTCGTACCGTCGATGACTACGTCACCTACGTCGAAGAGGAACTCCATCCGTTCCCGGCCGACGAGGTGGATGCACTCTGTGCCGACGAGGAACTCCGGGCGCGCGTAGAGGAACTCAAAGGCCTCGTTGTCGATCTCGACGAAACCGACCCCGGCGGCCGAACCGAGCGCGTCTGGACCGCCGTCAGACTCTTCGATGAGCCTGGCGGGCTGGATACCTTGGACTCCGTTCGTGACCGCCGAACCCGGATCTACGACATCTGTGACGAACTCACCAAATCCGGGCACGACGAGTACGCGAACTACTCGCCGGTGAAAGGAGATTGGAGCGGTACCGACGAAGACGCCGACCGCATCGGCGAACTCATCGCCGAGATCGTCGACCGACTGGATGCGACACATCGGTCTGCGGAGGGTGACGGTCTCGACATCACCGTCGACCGCGAGAGCGCCCCGTACTACTTCGCGTTAGCTCGTCTGTTCGACGAGGCCGCCCGCAGGTACGCCGAGCGAAAACACGAGCGGAACGTACTGGACTACACCGATCTGGTTCAGCAGACTCGCAATCTCCTACATCCGGAGCGCGGGAATGACGCCGTTCGTGAGTCACTCGCCGACCAGTTCAACTTCGTCATGATCGACGAGGTTCAGGACACCGACCCGAACCAGTGGGATATCGTTCAGTCACTCACCAGCCTCGCAAGCGACGATACTCCCTACAGCGCGCAGAACGTCTTCGCAGTCGGCGACGAGAAACAGTCGATCTATCGCTTCCGGAATGCGGACGTCGCCGTCTTCCACGAAGCACGGAGCGCACTCGTCGGCGCAAACGGGAGCGAGAACACAGCAACGACAGGTCAAGGGGACGATGTTGTCGGGTACCAGCTTCAGGACAATTTCCGAACGCTCCCACCACTACTCCGCTTCCTGAACAGTATCTTCGAGGACGTCTTTGATGACGAGGCGGACGACGCTTTCGAGGCAGCACCCCAACCCCTCCGTCCCCGACGAGACAACCCTCATGACGTAACGCCGACTGTGGAGTACCTGTTCGTCCCGGACGACGACCTCCGACCGAACGTCCTCGCTCCTGATCACCCGCTAAACGATGCACCCCCCTCGGCACGACGGTGGACGGAAGCGCAGTCCGTCGCAGCGCGTGCTACGCGCCTCGTCGACGACGAGACACAGGTCTACGAACCTGATCCGGACGACCGCTCGGAGAGTCGGCCGGTGACGTACGACGACATCGCGGTCATCATCCGGAAACGAACCCACCTCGACGAGTTCAAGCGCGCGTTCGACGACCACGAAGTTCCCTACACCGTCGTCCAGGGAGAGGGCTACTTCGACACGCCGGAAGTGCGGACGCTCACGAACCTGTTCCGCGTTCTCGCCGACCCGACAGACGACATTCACCTGTTCGGACTGCTTCGCTCTCCGATGTTCGGCTTCACCGATGACGAGCTCGCGCCGGTCGTGGAAGGAGGCGACGTCTGGGAAACGGTCGGTGAGACGGACGACCCGGAACTCGCACGCAGTCATTCCCTGCTTGCCGAGTTGCGAGCGCTCGCTGGTGCCACTGAGGACACCGCCGGTCCACAGGTCGACTCGTGGGGCGAGATTCTCGATATTGCGCTTGATGCAACTGGCTACCTTGTGAGTCTCAGTGCTGACGAACGACCGCGACAGGCACTCGCTAACGTCGAACAGTTCGAAGAGTACCTGCGTGAAGCCGTCAGCGACGCCGGCAGTCTCCGTTCACTCGTCACACGCCTCGACGAACGTCAGGAGTTCACCAACTACGACCCGGAGGCCGCGATTCCCGACGGCGAAACCGGGGTCCAGATACTCACTGTCCACGCCGCGAAAGGCGAAGAGTTCCCCGTCGTCATGGTACCTGGCCTCGGTGACAAATTCAACACTGACCCACCACTCGCCGGTGGTACCGAGTTCGAAGACGTGAACGACCGGCCAGCACTCGGTCTCTCTGTTCCCGACAGTGACGATCCCTTCGACTCCAACGACACTGTCGCGAAGAAGGGACTCCAAGCGCGTCGACTCGCCAAGCTACGTGCAGAAGAGAAGCGCACGCTGTACGTCGCCTGTACGCGCGCCCGGGACCACCTGATTCTGGCCGGCACGCACGGGACCGAAGACGACGAATCACTCACCACCCTGGAAGAACCGGATAGCGACGAACCAACCCGATGGAGCGACTTCGTGCAAGAGTCACTGCTCGGTGACGAGGAGTTACTCGCCACTCTTGAGGCTAACGGGAAGGTGACTGATCAGCTGCACGTCGACTCGCTCACCCGGAGCGAGGACCCCGACCGGGACGGGCCCACCTACTCGGTTCAGCTCCCGCAGCCAGGAGTGCCTCAGACACAGGATGTCGACGTCGAGGCGCCACCAACCTCTGTCGAGATACCGGAGCGACAGCCCGGCCCCATCCAATACCGCCTCTCGCCCTTCCAAGTCGCGGACGTTCTGGGAGAGGACCAAGACGGCGAACTGGTGTTCGACGAAGCGAACCGTATCGTCCACTACCGACGAGGAACTGACGACGACACCGAGTGGGACGAAGACGACGATACGCACGCAGAAGAGGGAGATGGGCCGACCGAACTGTCCGGCCGCTTCTTCGGCGAAGCGGTCCACCGAATCTGTGAACTCCAGCATCCGCCCGAGCGCTGGGACGACATCATCGACGACGCTCTCCGGTCGATGGACTACGAGGAGCCGTCACCGAGGACGACCGCGATCGCGTGGCTGAACACGCCCAGCGAGCGAACGGATACGTCCGTCACGTGGTCGACAGCGACGACGCCGTCTATCGCGAACTCAAGGCAAGCGTGGAACTGGCCCACGGCTCCATCTCCGGAATCGTCGACTGCCTCGTCCTCGGTGACGAGACAGCCACTGTGGTCGACTACAAGACCGGTCGCGTCGACGAATCGAAGCTGGAGCAGAAGACCGAGTACTACCAGCCACAACTCGAGGCGTACGCTCTGATGGTCGCGGCGTTCGACGACCGTCCGGTTACGACGAGCCTCTACTTCACCGAAATCGAAGCTGACACCGGCGTCGAATTCAGCGCCGGGAGTGGCGACGGGTCGCTCGGAGAGCTCAAATCCAGCCTGGACAGGCGGCTTCGTGAGGAAATCGAAGCGCAGATAAAAGCTGAGTTCGACATGTAATCTAGAACGCCAGAGTTGGGGCCAATGACCCGGAGAGTCGTCTCGAACAGCTCTTCGCTCACTTCTCTCTCAATCGGCGCTATACTGTTCCCGATTCGCGACGAAATCGTCGTACCAATTGGACAGTTCGGTCACAGTGGTTGCTTCTGCGACAGTGCCGTCGTCTCCAACCACGCTGATAGTGCCGTCTCTACCCCAGCCGCAGACAACCGGGCGGGACGACTGTCCTTTAGACTCGGTGAATTTCACCAGTCGCTCAGTCCCATCCGAGGTCGTCCTCCAAGTCTCGACAAGATGCCGCAATAACGGGTTTCCGGGCGCGAGATAGTGAAGCGATGGGAACTCATCCGCACATTCGTCCGAGAACGTCACTGCAACCTCCTCATCGTCCGGAGCAATCACGGAAGCCAGAGTCCCCTCTGTGTCCAACTCTGGAATAGACTCTATGTCGCTGACTTCCAGTCGGTACGTACACTCTCCGAACTCGAAGCCGTCCCCGTATTCGGTGTCAGTCACATCTATCCCGAGCTCGTCGACGCTCGTGAATCGGATTCCAGCATCGACGAGAGCTTCGCTGCTGGTCAAGACCGACTCAAGGGATTGCACAGTGAACGGCGTATCTGCGTCGTAGTCGTCAGCACCGACATCGAGGATATCTGGATGGTTGAACGATTCCCAGGCATCGAGCTTCGCCTCGTCAATTACGTCTTGGGCGAGGGGTTCATCGATGTCGTCCAGCGATTCACCGACATCAACCCTGTCGCTCTCTTCCTGCTTCTCGATCCGGTCAGAGAACTCCTTATCAGCTCGCTCAACCGCATCTCGGCTTTCATCCCGCTCCGTCTCTAGCGTCGCGGAACGAATCTGGCTGCTGACTCCAGAGAGGATCGGCTGCATATCGCCAACAACGTTTTCGAAGAGACCAATCCGTGCGTCCAGTCGCTCGTAGATGTCCGTCTCGACCGTGTCCTCGTAGCTGTAATTGAGAATCGTCACCTCGTCGTACCGCTGTCCGATACGGTCGATTCGCCCGATACGCTGTTCGACACGCATCGGATTCCACGGGAGATCGTAGTTGATGAGAGCGCCACACTCCTGAAGGTTCAGCCCCTCACTGGCAGAGTCCGTACAGACGAGAATATCGACTTGCCCATCGTCCGCTGCGAACTCGCGCTTCACCCGCTCTTTGCCGACGTGAGTCCACGACCCCGAGTCGCCATCGTACATCTCGCCGCCGCGGCCAGAGTAGGTCGCGACAGTCTCACCGTGGATAGACACGAGGCTCTGACGGATGAAGTCCATCGTGTCCGCATACTGCGTAAAGATGATCGCCCGGTTGTGCCCCTCGTGATCCAGTTCGTTGAGATCGTCGATGAGTTGGCCGATTTTGGGGTCCTGGTCTATCTCCGCCAGTTCGTCGACGAACGACTCCAGTTCCTCGATTTCCTGGTCTAAGAGATGGAGTCCCTCGTCAGTGACGTTGGGGATGATCTCAGCGAGATCAGCATCTTCCAAGTCGCCCTCCAGTTCTTCCAGCGCCTCCACATCCTCAAGATCGTACTCGGAGAGCGTCTCCATCACCACCTGACGAGAGCCGCCCGAATCCGCTTCCTGAGCACGCTGTTTCCCCCTAAGCACTGTCCGCTGTCCCCGGAGTTTCTTGAGGCGGTTCTGGAGACTCTGCGAAATCGCATAGACGCTGCTGGTGAGACGTTGACGGTACGTCGTCATCACGAACCCAATCGCCCGGGATTCTGCCTCGTCAGACTGCTGGGCGAGCTTGTAGAACTTCCTCGTGTAATCGTCGATCCGGTCGTAAACGCGGCGCGTTTCGTCGGTCAGCTCAATCTTGTGCTGCTCTGGATTTCGGTCGGGGACAGTCGCATCAAGGAGTCCCACACGCTCGTACTTGCGGAGAGTGTCACGGGTATTCCGATGGATGAGCGCATCGACAGGGGTCGACTCCCCGAGGACGTCCTGAACGACCTTCCAGCCTGATTCCGAGAGCTCGTCGAGCGCTGCAAGGCGTTCGTTCCGCGAGAACGTCAGCCACTCCTCATCCGCTTTCCACGCAGGGTACAGGAGGTACTTCAGCTTCTCGTCCTCTTTGGCGTCGAATGGGTCGACATCGTGCTCGTCCATCGCGGATTCGAACACGTCGATGTACCCATCGTAGTGTTCGCCGTAGTCACTGGCGAGGTCACATGCCCGAAGCACGCGTTGTTTGGCGATAGACCGGGCCTGCTGGTCGTCACCCACGTCCAGTTCGGTGCCGACCGCGTCGAACACGAGGTCGGAGAGGCTCCGTTCACCAGGGAGCCGGTCTTGATACCGGCTTTCGGTGAGCGTCGCCTGTGCGGACCACGACTCGTCGTTGGAAGAGGTATCACTACCCACCTCCTTGTCCAGCGCTTTCGTGAGCGCACGGCGGGTTTCGAAGAACTCGACGAACTCGTCTTGATTGTCCCACTCCCCAGGGAGGTCGAGCAAGGACATCAGATCGTACAACTCGCCCGCATGCAACTGCATGGGTGTCGCGGTGAGGAGGTAGTACGCCTGCGTGTGGTCGCGGAGACGTTCCAGCATCGAGTAGAAGCTGCTCCCTTTGCGTCCGTTGTGGGCCTCGTCGACGATGACTGCGTCCCACACACCCTCTCGGTTCGACGTCTGCCGGCCGCGACAACTCGCAGGCACCTCGTCGCGTGTTCGCGTCTGGCCGCCATCCTTGGGGGCGACCTGATCCCATCGATCACGTAGTCTCGCAGTATGCCAGGACATGATGACGATCGCGGGGCCGCTGTTCTCGTCGCCGTCCTGATGGTCGTGGAGGAACCGCCACATGGGGCTCTCCACCCAGGCCTGTTCTCGTTCTTGGCCCTGGAGGTCGAGTTCGGACGCTCCTGGCGGGGAGTGTTCGCGTCCGAACGCATCGATGAAGGCGTACTCGTAGTTGCTTCCTCGCTCGTAGCGGTAGGTGTTCAGATTGAACTTCTCCCACATCTCCTCCTGCCACTGAACAGTGAGGCTTGCCGGGACGAGCAACAGTCCAGTCTCAAGCTCGTCAGTCAACCCGAGGCGAGAGAGTGTGAGCCCGGCTTCGATGGTCTTCCCGAGACCGACCTCGTCACAGAGCAGGAAGCTGTTCGGATAGGTGTTGACCAGCGTATCGGATACGACGCGCTGGTGCGGCCACGGTGTAATCGTGCTGCCTTCCTCGGCAAGTGCGAGTCCGCCCGGAGAGAGGTGCCCATCGGAGATGATGTTCGCCTTGTCGCGTTCCGTCGGCGGTGCTTCACCACGGGCGATTTGAATCGCTTCCTCGAGTTTCGTCTGCGAGTCCGGATCCTTCCAGTCGATGAGTTCCTTCTCGATGGCTTCCGGGAGGTCGTACACCTCGACGTAGGGGTGTTCGTTCTCCCAGAGTCGGTCGAAGGTATCGATGTCGCCGTCGACGTACGTCGACTGCTGGTCGACCCACGAACGGTGGACTTTGAACCGCTCGTAGTTGTTCTTCCACCCGCCGACGGTCTCGTTCACGCTCCCTTCGAACGAGAGCGCATTCCCATCATCGTCGTGAAAGATACCCATCTTCGGGTGGAAGATACGCCAAGAACCCTCGCGGGGAACGGCGACCTTGATGTGTAGACGACCTTCTCGGAGGAGTCGGGCGAGAAGTTGGAGCTGTGCGTCTAACTGCTCGTCCTCCAACTCTTCGAGCTCGTCGGTCAGTTCGTCGGTGAGTGCCTCGAAGATCGGGCGGTCGGTGGAGTAGAGTTCGGTACCGACGACGAGTCGCATCTCGCCGTCGTTCTCGAGGAGGGCGTCGATTCCTCGGGAGGCGACCGCGAGCGCGCTGCAGAAAGTACCCGGCGACGCGGTCGTAGCGAATGGATCGTTTGAGGGCAGGGACATAGAATTCATCGACTAGATACATCCCGTCGGCAGTGGGCTTGCTCTCGTAGATTGAAGACCAAGATCGATCCGGGAATGTCGACATTATGAGGACGTGACTCTGAGTTCACAGCATTCCCACTTATATTGTGTGACGGGATACTGGATATCCGAGTCAGGGTAAAGAAGGGAGTCAGGGAACTGCTGACTCAGTAGTCGTCGATGCCTGTCTGCTGGGTCTGCTGGTTGTCTTCAGCGAAGACGTTCGGGCTGAAGTCTAGGTCGAGGACGTCTCGGGTTCGTCCGACTGCGAGGTCGCGGGCGAGTTCCCAGTCCTCGTGGTCGTGAGGGAGAACTTGAAGCAGAGCCTGAAGCGTCGCTTTGAACGTCGAATCGGAGTCGAAGTTCCGTTCACGAAGCCAGTCGCAGCAGGCGCTCTCTCCCTTCACGTCGTAGATGTGCATCGCAGCGTGAACCTTGTCCAGAGCAAGCCCAAACGAGAGGTCGTCAGGGTTCACCGGGATACGGCTGGATCGGTTCTCTGGTTTTTCATTCGCGTTCTGGACACGATCTGCGTGCCCCCGGAGTCTCATATCGCCCCTGCTTTTGCGCCAAGTCTTCGTGCTGCGCTTGATGTCATCGACGTCGACACCGATACCGTACCCGAGCTGAAGCCCCTCATCGTAGGAGAATGTATCCGATTCGTGAACGAGCCAGCAGAGGATGTACCACTCCGTGATATCGTCAAGATCGCCGATTCCTTCTGCTTCGAGATACTCGTCGACCAGGACCTGAGTAACCGCTTCGCGCGCCTCCTCAAGTGCACGCCGTGGAGGTACTTCGTTGTCTTCGTCGTCGACAACAGGATATGCGTCAGCGAAGACGCGGAGGGTTGGACCGAACGCGCTGATAATCACGTCAGTCTTGGTGAGACTTAGGCCCGAGTCAATGAGATCGCGTGCAGCGTTCTTCGCGGCCGCTCGTGTGTCTGATTTCACGTCGTTCCAGAGCGTCGGAACTGCATTCTCTGGATCGCGCTCCTGGTGCGGCTTGCGCCCCGTTAGCAGGAGAGTGCTATCTGCCGATGCACTCTCGCGCATCCCTGCTCGTTGAGGCATTTCGCTCGTGATAGGGTGCGTTGACGTGATAGTGAACCCAGAGTTGATGAGCGACATCGTCAGCGTGTCCCAGGCATCAGTTTCCTTGTGAGTGAACATCACCGTCATTACGCCGCCCGGTTCAAGGACCCGATAGAGTTCAGAGAAAATCTCGCTCATTTTTCGCTCGTAGGAGTCATTAGCGAGGTCTCGTTTTGAAGAACCATTTCCAGCGACGCCATCGAAGCGGTCCGGATTCGCTACAGCTTCGTTCTCTTTATCAGTGAGACTCTCTCGGAAGATGTCCGGGAAGACATCATCAAGCAGTTCGCGCATCCATACGTAGAACACGTCCGAAAGTTCGGCGTACATGATACTGCTGTAGTACGGTGGATCTACAACGACCGCACTAACACTATCTTCAGCTTGGTTCAGATTTGCAGCATCACCGACTGAAACATTAGCTGGGTCTGAGCCTTCGGGGAGATAGCCCACAAGTTCACCATACGACTGATATATTTTGTCGACGTACGAGACGAAGTCGACACCACCGACCGAAATATTATTATCTGTAAATACCCGCTTGAAGGCGAGGTTTTTGCCTTTGAACATACGGCTGGGATATCCTTTGCTCGTGTCCCAGTCTGCCAAACGACTATTCCGGTCGATCAATTTGCTGAACGAGAGGGTCAGCAGTGTAAGGATGGCCTCCGCAGTCTTTTGATTATGTTCTTCCTCAATCTGCGGCTGGAAGTGATTTATAGCGTCAACATATTCGTAATTACATACCAACTGTCGTGGAGAGAACAACTCGCGCCATTGATTGATACCGAAATTACGAGGCTCTGCTGTTTTGTTCCCTTCCGGAATTGGTGTCGATAAGAATGTCGAGAGCTCGAAATCAGATTGGATACGATCTCGGGCGGCGTCTAATGCTTCCACATCAGCTTCATTTGGTGACCGGAACCCATGGTGGCCGTCACTTTTCAGATATCGGACGCAATATACATCGTAGTCAAATTCGCCTTCGTTAAATCGTTCTCTTACCTCATCATCCTCAGTTACAACCCCACACCTCAGGCATTCTGCATCGCCTCCTCTGGAGACCGGGCCATTATCAGCATCAAACCCACGGAGATCCTCTTCATCTGGATTGACGATGACTTCGTACTCTACCGTTCCGTCATCTAATATCTCGGGCCGAACGACTACCCGTATCCCATCGCTTCTGGTTCGAATCCACCACTTGGTCACCAGTGGAATTTCCGCTCCACACGAACGGCATTGGACGTGGTACGTGCAAACGTAGTTATCGGGCGTGTGGCTTTCTCGGGTGCTGGGGAAGTATTCCTGAATTCGAGGCTTCGCCCTGTCGTCGACTTTCTTTGCCCAGCGTTTCACCTCGCTCTCGATATCACCTACTGCTGGAGCATATTCCAGCATGACTTTCAGAATCAGAGACGGTACTGGGTTGAGCTCGTTTGCATGGGTCGGAAGTCCATATCGAAGAGACTCATACGGAATCACACCGCCCCCAGCGGTTGGATCTAATACCGACGGAAGCTCACCATCCCAGTGTTCACGGAGCGCCTCGTGAATCTCTGCTCTCTCTGAATCGGTAGGAGACTGGGTGAAGGGACGGGGATACCCGTAGTGACTTTCTAAGTTCCCACTTCGTTGGTCTTCGGTCGCCTTCTTTCGTTCTACGTATTCGTTTAGACTGCCCTCGACCTCCCGGTTGGGCCCAATTTGCATCCAGCGAAGCAGGTCGTCAGAATCGATGCCTTGGGGCAGCACCGAAGCAAGAATAGCGAGCCGCGATGCCGGCGTCGGTCGTCGTGCGAACCAAGGGTGGAGATACCTATGGGGAGGGAGATACTGTGGGTTTGCTTCACGCAGGTTCTCAATGCCGACCGTTTTCAACGGGAGTTTCCCCTCGATGGCGAGAGGCTTCAGAGACGAATCCTCCTCCGAGTCGTGAATTGGATTTTCACTCATGGTTAGATATGATCAGTCAGTAGCGTTCGTAGTGCTTTTTCGCCGTTCGGTGAAGACGGGGAACGACACTTTGCGTGCCAGTAGTAGCACTCTTCGTCGCTCATTCGCGCGATACCACGACAGAACGCCCGCATCCGGTCAACCCGCTGAATGGGCTTTACACCAAGGAAGCCCAGAGCCAATCGAACGCCGACGGTCTCCGGGAGGAACACCTCGGCAGCACCGCCAGCGGTGAGTACAGACTCATCTCGGTCTGCCCCACGGAGCGTCTCCCGTACCAGCGGGAGGATAGAGCGGAGCCGACTCTCAGACAGCCGCGTGACTTTCATCGCCGTCCAGTCGTCCCACTCCCATCTGTCGACCTCTGGATCCGCTGACTCTCCGAACACCGATTCGAACGCTTCCGTCACGAGGCCCCGATTGGGGTTACCACGCTGGAGACGGTCACGACGAGCGGACGCCTGCGCCTCGGGCAGTAGTTCGTACAGTGTCAGCGATGCACCCTCGGCGTCGTCACGACGGACGAGCGCGAAGGTTGGGCGGCCCCCGTAGACGCTACTGCCGAACTGGCCTGCTCCGATCGTCTCATCTTCGGGGCCGAGCGTTGGTGGCGCGTCTGCGTCGGGGGTAGGGTGGGACGTCATTGCTGAACCTCTGCGGGTACTTCGACCGGTCCTCGGCCTTGAACCTTCACGTCGATGTTCGTCGAGCCGAGCTCGTCCTGGAGCTCCGCGAGTACGTCGTCTTCCGCGTCCGTGATTGGCTCGGGGTCGTTCAGATCGACGCGGAACTTTAGTTCGACGAGCGACGCGCCGTCGAACGGGTCTGGCTGGTTCGTTACACGGGAGAACTCGTCGATACCGCCGGTGAAGTCAGCCTGGTACGACGCCCCGGCCGACGACTCCGTCTTGTACCGCATCCGTACCGAGACGTTGTCTGCCCGGTCCTTGAACGCTTGGCGTTGGGCGATGAACGAGCCCTTCGACAGCTGATCGTCGCCACCAAGCTCGATAGTGACGCGATCAATGCCAGGAGTGCCGCCCGAGGAGGCTTTTCCGAGAGCGTGCGTCCGAACCTCGTTGAAGGCTCGGGAGGTCGCCATCAGACTCGTCGACCGCTCCCAGTCGTTCGGCCCGTCACACCGCGAACAGAGTCCATCAGGCCCCAGCTGGTCGACTTCCCGCCCGCATTGGTGACAAGTCAGCTTCTCGGGCTCGTGTTGAGGGCAGTACTGCTGGTCGACACCGATCTCGTTAGTACATCCTTCCTCTGCGCACGTATCCTTCGTCGTCTCTGGCGGTCGGATGACATCGTGGTGGACGTCGAGGAGCGCGTTGACATCGGTGTAGACGACGTACTCGTCGCCGATCTTGACGTCCGAATCACGAATGCTCGTGCGGACGTCCGGCGACCCGGAGAGCGGATTTGCCTTCCGCCAGTTCTCCGGACGGTCGTCCTCGTCACCGTCCCAGTAGGCGAGACCGTTCTCGCCAGCGGTGCTGTCCCAGTACGTGTACCCCGCGTCGTCGACCATCTTCGCCACCGTCTTTCGAAGCGGCTTGGTGTTGAGGAGGTACGGGAGCCCGGGCTTCTTCGCGAACTGCGTGACCAACTGTTCGGTGGTCATGCTGTCCTGGGTCTGCTGCCAGAGCTTCTGTTTGAAGAACGCGACCCCTTTCGGACCCGCGTCAGCGCAGATAACCGGTCTTCGAGCGTCTCTTCGACGGCGTTGACGAGCGTCGTGCCACCGTTCGCTTCAGTGGCGTTGATCGCCAGATGCGTCAGGCCGTCTCGGTCGACGTAGTACAGGTGACGGTACACACCCGGACGAGTTCACCCAAGAGTCCGTGCGTCTGATCACGGCGCTCACGGAGCTCCTCGATCTGCTCGTTGGAGAGGTCGGCCGTCTGCTGGGAGTCGTCGAGGAGAGCCTCGATGGCTTCCAGCTGACGCGCCTCGTCGATCGCACCTTGGATACGTTCCTTGTCAGGGGCGAGGAAGAGGACGTAGTTCTTGTAGACTCGGCTCTGGGTCTCGCCACCGTGCTTCGAGGCGGATTTCTGGTACAGCGTCTGAATCTTCTCCGGAATTTCACTCCCACCGTCGGAGACAGGGGCGGTGTCCATATGCATCACCGCGAGCTGGGGCTTGGAGACCTTGTCCGGAAGGTCAGCTGGTGACTCGGGGAAGACGACGGTCTTGAAGCCGCCAGTCCCAATCTCTGTTTTCTCTGCCGGGATTCGAACCGATTGCGCGCCTGCGCGTCGGGCGTGTTGTCCACCCGCTGGTCGATGATACGGATGAGGTTTGGATCAGACTTGAACCGGACGCGCTCCTCGTCGTAGAGGTAGTAACACGCGACGTTCATGTCGCCGCCAGACAGCGCCTCCAACGCCGAGTCGTAGTTGTCGAAACGGATGTCGGGGTGGCCGAGTGCGGCGTTCATCTCCGCACGCGTGAGTCCGGTTGCTTGCTCCCCGTAGGCCAGGCTATGCCAGAGGACTGTTGTCGTCAGATGGCCGCCCAGCGGTGGAATCCCTTTCTCTGTCCACTTGCGGTCTTCGAGCTGGGCATGGGCCGTGTTGTCTTCGCTGTAGATGTCAGCCGAGACAGCCGCACTTAGGTCGACGAATTCGAACAGCGTCTCACGAAGCGTCGAGTCGATACTCCCGTCGGGAGCGTTGTCAGCGGGCGTGAGGTCGTACAGTCGAATCCAGTGGCGGTCGTAGTGATCGGGCTGGTGGTTCCAGAGGTAGTAGACCGCCCGTGCGAGGAGCTTCAGTGCGCCTCGGGTTCGCTGGAACTTCGGAATCGTGTCGATCTTCTCCGTGAGCGTATCGATGATCGTCGGGTGGAACGGGTATTCGCGTTCCAGCCGGTCGACGAAGCTGGCGTCCGTCGCCTCCTGCGGGAACTGTCGGTCACTCCCCGCGTAGTACTGGAAGTACGATTCGGCGAGCGTCTCTGCCTGGTCCCGTTCGATTTCCTCGAAGAGTCGGTGCTGGAGAACCTGGCCAACTTCGTTTTCGGAGGTCGGCGTGACGGTCTTGTGCTGTCGACGGCCGATCTGGTTCAGTTCGTCGATGAGCGTCCGAACTTCCTCTGCCTCTTCTTCGAAGGCAGTGTCCGCAATACTGTATACGACCGTGACCTCGTCGACCTCTGACGCGGTTTCGAGGAGTGAGAGAACGAAGCTCAGGGTCTGGCTGGCTAGCGTCGCGTTCCCGACTTCGACCGCGGACGCCGCCTCGAGGTAGGCTGCGATCTCGTCGATGAGGATGAGGGCAGGACCATCACCAAGCTCGAACAGCCCTTTTAGGGTGTTCCCGCCAGGTGCGTTCCGATCCTGATCATATTCTTTGATATACTCGTAGCCATCGAGGCCATACAGCTGGTAGGCGATTTCTCCCCACATCGTCCGCGTGTTCGGAGCGTTCGGGTCTGACCGGTCGCTCCGGGCGTTTCGGGCGTCGACGTGTCCCCCCACGAAGACAGACGTGTCGACGTTGAGCCCCTGATCTACCGCATCCAGATAGGCAGCACCGAGGTCTTCCTCACCCTCGACGAGATGGCGGTTCAGATCGTCGATATCTGTCGGATTATTCGCGAGGTGGTACGAGGCGATGAGGTCGTGCGTCTTCCCGCCACCAAAACGGGTATCCAGGCACAGAATACTGCTGGAGTAACCACCGCTATCGTACCCGCCAGCCGCGAGGAACCGCCCCGCGAGGTTGCTCAGTAGCGTCCGAAGCCCGTCGGTCGGGTACGTCATATCGAAGAACTGCGTCGCATTCCGATAGACTGGAGCGGCGTCGTCCGGCGAATGTGCGACAGTTGCCAGGCTTGCGGCGAACTGGTCCTCCTGTAGCGTTCCGTCGAGGACGTCTCCCCGAGGAGTACATGCGTCAAACAGACTCGGATAATCTGAGCTACTCATGAGTCTACCTCCTGCTGGCTCGGCTTGGACGATGATGAACTCCCCGATCGCTATTGTTGATGAGTGCGTGAGCGATTTCTTTCGACTCAGCGATGTCGATCTTGATTGGCTCGCCCACCTCTGCATCGAACTTATCGAGTTCAGGTCCGGACAGATTCACTCGTCCAGACCTCCCCGTGTTTTCCCTATTTGTTTACGAGTCATCCGGATGTTTTGTCTGGCTTACCGAAACAACATAACCTTTACTTAGACTAAGTCGGCTGAGTGACCCTATTGGACATCGACGGATAGGTGTTCAGGGCGCAAATTGGAGGGTAAACTTCCTTGGACTGGAACCTGCTGCGCAGAGATTCAA